>CAJWDO010000072.1 GCA_913031555.1 uncultured Alphaproteobacteria bacterium
TCGATGCTGACATCGTCGAGGTTGTGCTCACGCGCACCTCGGACCGAAATTACGCGCGGTTCAATCCGTGCCGCCGCCACACCGTCTTCAGGTGGATGGATATCACTGGAACTCGTCATTGCCCCGGTGCTGTCAAACAGTGCGCCAGCGGCGGGAGGAGATTTTTTGGTTTCATTTGGCATCGCGGGACTATACCTGTCAGCACCAGCCCGGGCCACCCCAAAGCGGGGCGAAAGGCAGCGACAAAATCAACATCATTGTTGTTGTCATTTATGCGTCCAACTGGGTAATCTAAAGGCCTTATCGATGCTTTTTATCAGTATCCCCCTAAAAACTCGCGCGAAGGAGTTGGACAGCCATGGCAGGCAGTGTGAACAAGGTTATCCTGTTGGGTAATCTGGGCCGCGATCCCGAAATCAGGAATACACAGGACGGCAACAAGATCGTGAACCTGTCGATTGCAACGTCCGAAAAATGGAAGGACCGCGCGAGTGGTGAGCCGCGTGAGCGGACTGAATGGCATCGTGTGGTCATCTTCAACGAAAATCTGGCACGCATCGCCGAGCAATATCTTCGCAAGGGGTCAAGTGTCTATGTCGAAGGTCAGTTGCAGACACGCAAATGGACCGACCAGCAGGGTGTTGAGAAATACACAACCGAGGTTGTTCTCGGAC
The DNA here is from genome assembly GCA_913031555.1 of uncultured Alphaproteobacteria bacterium. Classification (GTDB taxonomy): domain Bacteria; phylum Pseudomonadota; class Alphaproteobacteria; order Puniceispirillales; family Puniceispirillaceae; genus UBA8309. The sequence goes on from CAJWDO010000072.1 coordinate 675, forward strand.
GCTTTCGCGGTGAGCTGACACTGCTTGGTGGTCGCGGCGAGGGTGGCGGCGCGGGCGGTGGATATGGCGATTCCATGGGTGGCGGCTATGGTGGTGGAGGCGGTTCCGCACCGGCTGGCGGACAGGCCCCGGCGGCATCAACGCCGGCAACCCCGCCCCCTATGCATGGCGGTGACGCTCCGGATGACGATATTCCGTTCTAATTCAGTTGAATATAAATAGTCTTGAACCTGTTACCTGAGAAACGGTGACGGGTTCTTTTTCTATTCACTAAAACAACAATATTTTGAGGTTTGACCACAAGATATGGTATATATCTTGTGGATGACGGCAATGTTGACCGTCCGGTGACTATGATGGCCGCATCGGCCCGAAGAGACCACAGTGACAGACACCTCGACGCCACCTGCCAACCCGATCAACCCGACAATTTCGATTTCCGAGGAAATGCGGAAATCCTATCTCGACTACGCGATGAGCGTCATCGTCTCGCGCGCCTTGCCGGATGTTCGGGATGGGCTGAAGCCGGTGCATCGCCGGATCCTCTACGCGATGATGGAGGGCAATTACGACTGGTCGAAGCCGCCCCGCAAATCGGCCCGTATCGTCGGTGATGTGATGGGTAATTATCATCCGCATGGGGACAGCTCTATTTATGAGGCGATGGTGCGGATGGCGCAGGATTTTTCCATGCGCTTGCCTCTTGTTGACGGACAGGGCAACTATGGTTCTGTCGATGGCGACCCGCCGGCGGCGATGCGCTACACTGAATCTCGTCTTGCACGCGCCGCCGAGAGTCTGCTTCGTGATATCGATAAGGAAACGGTCGATTTTTCCGAAAACTATGACGAGACGCAGCTTGAACCGACGGTGCTGCCAGCAGAATATCCCAACCTGCTGGTAAATGGGGCGAATGGCATCGCGGTCGGCATGGCAACGAACGTGCCACCGCACAATCCGGGCGAGGTTATCGCCGCCTGCGAGGCCTATATCCGTAATCCCGGTATCACGGTCGAGGAATTGATCGAGATTGTTCCCGGGCCGGATTTCCCGACAGGCGCGCTGATCATGGGACGGGCCGGCATTCGTGACGCCTATCATACCGGGCGTGGATCGGTCATCATGCGGGCGCGCGCCGAAATCATCACCGATGCGCGCGAACGTGAAACCATCATCGTCCACGAAATTCCCTATCAGGTGAACAAGGCCCAGCTCCTGGAACGGATCGGCGAGCTTGTCCGCGAAAAGACAATCGAAGGCATTTCCGATATTCGCGATGAATCCGACCGCACAGGTATGCGCATGGTCATCGAGATCAAGCGCGATGCGACCGGGGATGTGGTGCTGAACCAGCTCTGGCGACATACACGGCTGCAGACAAGCTTCCCGGTCAACATGCTGGCGATGAATGGTGGTCGGCCCGAGCAGATGGGCTTGAAGGACGTTATTGCCGCCTTCTGTGAATTCCGTCGTGAAGTGGTGACCCGTCGGTCTATCTATCAGCTTGGCAAGGCACGCGACCGGGCACATCTGTTGGCCGGCCTCATGGTGGCGCTGGCATCGATTGACGAGGTGATAGAACTGATCAAGCGCGCACCCGACACCGAAACAGCGCGCAACCAGCTGTGTGAACGTGCCTGGCCAGCCACCGAGGTCGAGGCCTTCATCGCTCTGATCGACGATCCGGGGCATGAGGTTGTTGACGGCACCTACAAGCTGTCGGAGGCCCAGGCGCGCGCCATTCTCGAGTTGCGCCTGCAGCGTCTTACCGGCATGGAACGCGATAAACTTACCGATGAGACGCGTGAGCTTGCTGATCGCATCGGCGACTACCTTGCCGTTCTCGGCTCGGCCGACAGGGTGAATGAGGTCATTCTCGAAGAGCTGGCAGCGGCCAGAGAGCGGCTCGGCGACCCGCGCCGCACCGAAATCTCGGACCGACTTGTCGACCAGGATGATGAGGATCTCATCCAGCAGGAAGATATGGTGGTGACGGTCAGCCATCGTGGTTACATCAAGCGCGTTCCGCTGTCCGTTTATCGTGCGCAGCGTCGTGGTGGCAAAGGACGCGCCGGCATGAAAACGCGCGACGAGGATTTCGTCACGCGGCTGTTCGTCGCCAACACCCATACGCCCATTCTCTTCTTCACCTCCAGCGGCATGGTCTATCAGCTGAAATGCTATCGCCTGCCTGAGTCCGCGCCGCAGTCACTTGGCAAGGCGATGGTAAATCTACTGCCCATTGAAACAGGCGAGGCCATCAATACCGTCATGCCGATGCCCGATGATGCAGACAGTTGGGACGATCTGCACATCATGTTTGCCACCGCCGCAGGCAACATCAGGCGCAACAGGCTGAGTGATTTCACCAACATCAAGCGCAACGGCAAGATTGCCATGAAGCTTGCCGAAGGTGATGAACTTGTCGGTGTCGCGCCCTGTAATGAGAGCGATGACCTGCTGCTGGCAACGCGTGACGGCAAGGCCATCCGATTTGCCGTCGACGCGGTACGTGTCTTCCGCGGCCGTGACAGCACCGGTGTCAGGGGGGTCAGGCTTCTTGGCAAGGATTCCGTTGTGTCGATGTCGATCATCACGGATGAGAGCAACGAGTTTGTGCTGTCGGTGACTGAAAACGGCTATGGCAAGCGCACTCAGGTGTCCGATTATCGCCGCGCGGGGCGTGGTGGGCAGGGTGTTGCCAATATCGAGACAAGCACCCGCAACGGCCGTGTGATGGCGAGCTTTACCGTGGTCGAGGAGGACCAGTTGATGCTGGTCACCAATCATGGACAGATCATCAGGATTCGCGTCCATGGTGGCGAGGGTGATTCGATCCGGATTGCCGGCAGGAAGACCCAGGGCGTCAGGCTTTTCGATGTTTCGGGGGATGATGATGAACGCGTTGTCTCGGCGGGGTTGATCCGTGACGCCGATGACAGCGAGGATGAAGATGGCGATGAAAACGCTGTGGGTGAGGAAAACGCTGGCGGTGAGGATAAAGAAACCACCACTGAGGGACCGGACCAGCCGGCGGGTGACGAATGAGCCGCCATATCGTTATCTATCCCGGCACATTTGATCCGCTGACTTTCGGTCATCTGGACATCATCCAGCGGGCATCACGGCTTGGCGATGAACTCATCGTCGCGGTGGCGGCGAATGCCGGCAAGGGTCCATTGCTGACGGTCGAGGAACGGACCGATCTTGTCACCACCGAATGCAGGCGGTTGAGTGATGACGGCACGGTAAAGGTGCCGGTTCGGGTTCTGAATTTTTCAAACCTGCTGACGGACTTTGCGCGCGAGCAGGGCGCATCCGTCGTCGTCAGGGGGCTTCGTGCCGTTTCAGATTTTGAAATCGAGTTTCAAATGGCAAGCATAAACAAACGGTTACACGGCGATCTTGAGACGGTTTTCCTAATGGCGGCAGAGCATCAGCATTTTGTAGCTTCGCGGTTTGTGAAGGAGGTCAGTCGCTATGGCGGTGATATCTCCAGCTTTGTTCCGGCCAGCGTAGTCCGCAAGATGAAGCAAATTGGCGCCGCACACGACTGAAAACCCGGAAGAGCGGCAGGTATAAGACCGGCAGGTCAGAAGGTTGGCCGGGCTTGAACGCACTCGACATCAAGGGCCGGGATACATCCGGCATAAACCCCCGGATTGTTACGTTTTCAAATTCATGACCCGCTTGCCGGAAAAGGTCAGTGTCTTCGGCGACAGCGTCTTTGTGAACCGGACAATATTATCCTCAATCATCTGCTCGATCTTGCGCTGAGTGGCCTCGTCGGGAAATTCCCAGATCACAGTCGAAATATGCGGTGCCTGCGCGTTACGAAACGCCTGAAAGGTAACTCCCGTTTCATCCTTCAGCAGGTCGGGCCATTTCGTTTGTAAGATCGACTCAAATAGTTCACATTCCTCTGCGGACGGAAATGTCCTGATAAAGATCTTTGTAAACATAGTTTCCCCGGGTCCGTTTCATGTTTGATCTTAAATTTGCAATCTCGGTTTTCTTCAGCCGGTCGGTAGCCAGACGAGCCGCCATCGTGGCTGCTATTGTTGGCACAATTCTGGCCTTTATCAACCATGGAGACCTGATCTTTTCCGGAACGCTGACCGCCACCTGCTGGATCAAGATGATTGCGACATGTTTTGTGCCTTACACGGTGTCGTCGATGACCGCCGTCCTCGCCGCGCTCGAACAACGCAAGACCGAAGCAGTCCCGCGGATAGAGGCCATCTGATCGTCGACTTTCAGCACTGCTCCATCATCGGTCTCATGCCTGTGGCGAGATGATTCGCGCCAGAAAATCAAGCCCATAGCCATAGAGTGGTGTCAGCGCCGTCACGGCGCCGGCGCGTAGAAGATATTCGACAAAGTCGGGTGAGGACGGGTCGGCCATCGAGAAAATCAGGATAATGCCGACAAGAACGCCGATCCAACCGGCGCGAACCGATGCCTGGCCGAAATGCCGGACCAAGGCTGCCTTTGGCAATTTTCCGCTGACACCAAACGTTGAAAACAACGCCATGGCGACCACCAACAGGACTGCCGGCATGTCGAAGAGTATATCCGGCGTCGATACTGTCATCACCGCGCCGACGACAATCGCTGTTGATCCGAGAACGCCTATAGCTACGCCTATCATCTCAAACTCCATTGATGCGATGATTGCCGTTACGCGCAAACCATCAGGACACTTACCGAAATTTAATTGAAACTATCATATATTACGGCGTTCCGAGCTTGTTATCTGTTGTCAGGCCGGCGGCAGGTTTTGGCGCCAATCTCTAAACCCAATTCTCTCTAAAACCCGATCCATGGATATGACATGAGGCTCCACATCTCCGACAAGGTGTCGCTGCGCCCCTTCCGTCATGCGGACCGGTATGACATTGTCGTCGGCATCAATGACTGGCAGGTAGTGCGTTGGCTGGCCAGTGTGCCGCATCCCTACAGGATTGATCATGCAGATGCCTATCTTGCGCGGCCGGAGCACAAATCATGCGAGATAGCGATGGCGGATCCCGAGGCAATTCTGGCTCTTGCCATTTGCGCTGATGACCGGGTGGTCGGCGGTATGTCGCTCGTCCCGGCAACGCGCCGGTCCGGTTTTCGCGAAGTCGGCTTCTGGTTGTCGCGGCCGTCATGGGGACAACGGATCGTGCCAGCCGCCATGCGTACAGTGATCGATAAGGTACGTCAGTGCGCGCCGGACACCTCATTTTTGGCCAGTGCCAATCATGACAATCTGCGCTCGCAGAGACTGAATCTCTCACTTGGCTTCACCGAGCTTGGTCAGGACGAAATCTTTTCAATGCCATTGCAGCGGCGTGTAACAGTGAATTGTTTCCATCTGATGCACAGATATGTGTCATGAGACTGTAATGAAGCTGTTCTGCCGCCTGCCTTTGCAGGTCGCGACAGCGTGGCAGACAACCAAAAAAAGGGTGGACACAGAATCACCAAATCCTTATACGAGGGGCTGACGTTTTGGGGCAACCCGACGTTTGGTGACTGTGTTGTCATCGCATGACGGGCGCGTAGCTCAGTTGGTAGAGCAAGTGACTTTTAATCACTGGGTCACAGGTTCGAATCCTGTCGCGCTCACCATTCAAAGCCGGTGTAATCATTGTGATTATACCGGCTTTTTTGTGACAGGTTTCGGGTGGTGCGCTTCTCTGGTCACGGCGATTGCCTTGGCCCCAAAGTGTTTGTAACGCACATGATGATGATATGCGGGTTGACTTTGCCCGGCCTGTAATCATTATTGGCGCTTGGCAGGGGTGCCCGAAACGGGCTGAGAAATACCCTTAAACCTGAACCAGATAATGCTGGCGGAGGAAGCCGTGGACATCAGAAACCCTGATGTGTCGTGCGCAGTCTCTTCCAGGTGAAAGAGACAGCACCGTGACCAATGTTTTAACGGAATTACGCGCCAAGGCTCCTCTTGTGCACTGCATCACCAATTACGTGGCGATGAATATTGCCGCGAACACACTGCTGGCAGCCGGCGCGTCGCCGGCGATGATTCACACAGCCGAGGAAACCGGCGATTTCGCCAGGATCGTTGGCGCCCTGACAGTGAATATTGGCACCATCTCGCCGCCATGGCTGGACGGCATGCGTCGTGCTGTTGATGCCGCTAACGCCGCCGGCGTGCCGTGGGTTCTGGACCCGGTGGCGCATTTTGCGACACCCTATCGCAGCGCCGCAGCACAGGAACTGATGCAGATGAAGCCTACGATCCTGCGTGGCAATGCTTCGGAGATCATCGGACTTGGTGGTGGCCAGTCTGAAGCCAAGGGCGTTGATGCCAAGGACCCTGTCGCCGCTGCCGAGGAGGTCGGGATACGGATCGCCAAAGAGAGCGGCAGCGTTGTGGCGATCACAAGCGATGTTGATTTCGTCACCGACGGTACCCGCGTGGCACGGATAGGTGGCGGATCGCCGATGATGCCGCTTGTGACCGCAATGGGGTGTTCACTGACCTGCCTGATCGGTGCCTTCGCCGCCGTGGCCCCGCCGATGGAGGCAACCGTGTCCGCACTGACTTTGTTTGCCGAGGCAGGTGATCGTGCCGCGCGTACCGCCAATGGTCCTGGCAGCTTTACACCGCAATTACCTCCACAAGGCATTCACGATCGGCGCCGGCTGCGTCGCGCTGTCCAAGGTCTGCGAGCCGACGACGCTCCAATACGCGGCGTTCTCATTGGTAGCCTACTTCGTGCCACCACTATTATCACCGATCTACAAGAAGCAGCCGGAGACCGGCGCGGTCTTCGTCACGGGCGCCGACAGCGGCATGGGCGAGGCGACGGTGCTCCACCTGTGCAAGACGTCCGGCTACGACCGCGTCTACGCCGGATGTTTTTCA
>CAJWDO010000073.1 GCA_913031555.1 uncultured Alphaproteobacteria bacterium
GCATCCGGTGGTGAAGACGCCGCATATTGATGCGCTTGCCGCCACCGGCACCCGCTTTGAAAATTTTCAGGTCACTTCGCCTGTCTGCATGCCAAACCGCGCCTCCTTCATGACCGGGCGCTATCCCTCGACGCATGGGCTTCGTTATAATGGCTGCGTTCTGCCGACGGATAACAACTGTTTCACCGATGTGCTGGTCGCCGCCGGCTATCGCACCGCGTCCATCGGCAAGAGTCACCTGCAGCCATTCACCGAAAAGCCGCCCCTGCGAACCGACGATTGCAAGGAACGTCTGATTGAAGAGGCGCGGCGGGCTGATGACGCCATCCATAGCCATGAACAGCCGTCATCCTATGCCAGTGACACGCCCTACGACTTTGACGGCCCTTATTACGGTTTCCAGCATGTAGATATGGTCACAGGCCATGGCGATCAGTGTAATGGCCACTATCAGCAATGGTTCCGGGCGAATTGCCCGGACTGGCGCGCCATGCATGATCCAGCCAATGAATTGCCACATAATTACAGCTGCCCGCAGGCTTACCGCACGCCCATTCCCGAGGAATTCTACCCAACGCGCTATATTGGCGGGCAGGCGGCGGACTGGATAACGGCACAGGCGCAGGAAGCCTCACCGTTTTTCGCCTATGTATCCTTTCCCGATCCGCACCATCCATTCAATCCCCCCGGCAAATATTGGGATATGTACCATCCCGACCAGTTCGAGGTCAGCCTGCCATTCGAATCCCATCGCAATCCGACACCGCCGATGAACTGGATGAGTGACCAATGGCAAGCCGGCGCCGAGGCGTTGAGCAAAACCACGGCACGGCGTGTTGATGAACAGCATCTTCGTGAGGCGATGGCGCTGACAGCCGGCATGATCACGATGATCGATGATGAAGTCGGTCGGCTCGTCGCGATGCTGAAGGCAAGTGGCCAATATGAGAATACGGTGATCTGTTTCAACGCCGACCATGGTGACTATCTTGGCGATTTCTCACTGTTGCTGAAGGGGGCGATGCCCTTCAGGTCAGTCACCCAGGTGCCGATGATCTGGTCCGATCCGGCGGATCGGAAGGGACGTGTGACCGAGGCGCTTGCCTCGACCATCGACATTTCGGCGAGCATTCTCGACCGTGTCGGCCTGACGCCGTATCACGGGATGCAGGGTGAAAGTTTCCTGCCGGTGATCAATGGCGAGGAGTCAGATTGCGAGGCGGTGCTGACCGAATTCAACGACCTTGGCGCGCGGCTTGGCTTTACACGGCCGGCACGGGTGCGAAGCTTGCGCACCGCCAGTTGGCGCTACACCCTTTATCAGGGTGAACCATGGGGGGAGCTATATGACCTTGTGGCCGATCCGCAGGAAACCCACAATCTCTGGAACAGCTCCGCCCATGCCGAAATCAAGGCTGATTTGACGCTGCAGCTTGCGCATATGTTGGCCGGCCAAATGGATGAAAGCCCGGTCTCGCACCTTCTTGCGTGAGGCTCTTTTTGTAAGCGCGGCGGTTTGGCGCCTTGTATCGCCGCCGCCGTCGCCGCAGGATGCATTCATGGGCTATCAGATGAATGACCGGACGGGCTTTGCCGCCTTCCTGCGCCGCCTGCTTGTGACAATGTTCCTTGGGTTTATTGGGCTTGTGGGTGGTCTGTCGCCTGTCATAACCCCGGTGATGGCGGCAGCGTGTGACGCGCCGGCGGCGGTGTGCGCGTGGCAGGACAGGATTGTCGGGATCAAGACGCCAAACATGATTGCCAGCGGCACCATTCTGCCAGGCGGTTACATTGTCACAAACCATCATGTCGCCGAGGATCATCCGAGGCTGATCACGCGTGATGTGCGGGGCGCCATCACGCGGGCGGTGCCACAACCGCATGATGCCGAGGTTGATCTTGTCCTGCTGCGGCCGGAAGGAACGTCGCCAAATCCGCCGGATGCGACCATGCCGTCCCAGACCTCATCGGAGCCGCAGCAGCTGTTCATTGTCGCTTTTGATCAGGGCCGCAACGGGCCGCGTGTCTACCGACCGGGGGATTGGGCCCGCTACCCGCGTGATGGTGCCTCGATGCGCGCGCGCATCCATACCAACGCCCGTGCGCTGCCTGGCAATAGCGGCGGTGCGGTTGTTGACGACAAAGGGACTCTGGTTGGGATTCTGGCCTCGGGCGATGGCAAGATCAGCGAGGTCATTCCGGCCGCGCATATCGGGACTGTCGCCGGACGTATGGACCCGTCACATGCCGATGGTTTTGCCGGGACCGGGAAGGCCATTCGCGAATGTGCTGATGCGCTGTATGACACGACGTCGATCTCCCGCGACCCGCCGCCTGATATTGTCAGTGTGATCGAGACACGCTGTATGGCGTCAGAAAACAAGCAGCTTCTGGACCAGGCCGGGCAGAGTTTTGGCCGCTGGTGGATGTTCGCGCGGTCACGCGCCTTTCTGCAACGCAGTCTTGAACTGGACCCGGACAGCCCGAACAGCCTGATGTCAATGGCGGTCACGCTGCATCTTGACCGCGATATGGCCGCGGAACTGCCCATCCTCAGGCGCTATCTGGAGATTGACCCGGCGAACGCGCAGGCACTGCGGATGGCGTTGCAGGTGGCGGGTGGCCTTGGTGAACGGGAGTTCGGCATGCAGGTGCTGGAATTGATGCGGCGTCACAACCCGGCCGCCGTGCCCCTTGCCGAATCCTTTCTTGGACAGGCCTTTACCGATTAGGATCCGCCACCTGGAAACCAAAATCGTCTGTCGGGTCAGGAATCCAGCCATGAACAAGCGGTATGCCCGGCGCGCCGATAGCGCGTGAGGTCAGAAAGTCGATGATGGCAGCTGTGTCGGCATCGGGGTTTGCGTCGAGATACCGCGCCGCCAGCGCCGCGACACGCGGCACGGCATAGCTGGTGCCACCGGTTTCAGCCAAGGCACCGCGATGGTCGATGACCTCGACCTGTTCCGCCGGCACCATCAGATCTACCGTTGTCGCCCCGGTATTTGACCCACGCCCAAGCCTGCCAAAATCATCCGACGAGGTGACAACAATCATGTTCGCCAGTGGAAGCGCGGCGGGATAGACCGGCACGCGGTCAAGATCGCGCCCGTTATTGCCGGCCGAGACGATAAACAACATCTGCGGATTCGCCTGTGCCGCCGCTTCAAAGCATGTCCAGTCCGACCGGGAATTCGACCCCATCGACAGGCTGACAATCCGCACCGACAGCTTTGCCATATGCTCGATCAGATCGCCGAAGCGGCACATGTCGGGTGCCGGAAAGCGGTAAATGGCGATGTCTGTCTTTGGTGCCTCGCGGGCCAGAACGCTGAATACCGTGGTGCCGTGATGCTGGGGGAAATAGGGATTGGCGCGCGGGTCGGCATCAAACGGGCGTCCATCATCATCCCAGAAATCATGGCCAAGAAGCTTCCCGTCACCATCGGTGGCAAAATGCGGTTTCAGGGCTGACAGCAGATAATTCACTCCGGTATCTACATGCGCCATCACCGCGGTACCCGGGCCGGCGTCAAGACGGGGAAGGGGTGGGTTCTGCGGTTCACGGGCGATTACACTGCCAAGGTCCGGTGCCAGAACCTCGATCATATCCACCGTGCCATCAGGCATGCGTGTCAACCGGCGGGCCTCCAGCACCTTGCAGGGCTGCAGCGTCCTGATCAGCATCAAGGGGCGGTCTGTTGCGTCCTGGACATCAATCATCGCAAGGCGCCAGTCCGGACCGGGCGGGCGCAGTCTGACTGTTGTCGTGCCGGGCTGATCAGGAACAGTGAAGATCGTGTCCCCGGTCGCCTGGGCGGCGGCAACCCAGTCGCAGACGGCCTCTTGCGACGGGGCGGCGGCGGCAGGCCCGGCACAGATGGTGGCCATCAGCAACAGCCACGCCAACCGGCTTTTCATCTGCGCACCTTTGGCATCAGGACGAAATCCCATGGTGAGGGAAGCTCGCCGACAGGCACTTCGATCACGCTTGGCCCGTCATACGCCATCGCGATCTCGAGGCTGTGCCGCAAGTCTTCCGGCGTCGAGGCCAGCAGACCCTGCGCGCCGAATGAGGTGGCAAGCGCGGCGAAATCCGGGCTGCTCAAATCCGAGGCTATCAGGCGGCTATCATAATTGTCGATCTGCAGGCGCCGGACATTGCCAAAGGCGTTGTCGTTGAAAATGACCACTGTCAGCGGAATCTGGTGATGCACTGCCGTGGCAAGTTCGGTGATGGTGAACAGCGCACCGCCATCACCGCTGATCGCCACGACAGGGACATCACGGCGGGCATGGGCAACGCCAAGCGCGGTCGCAATACCATAGCCAAGTGTTCCCTGATAGCCGGTGGAGATGAATGTCCGCGGCGCATAGCTCGGAAAGGCAAAGCGCGAGACATAGCCTGTCTGTGTCAGTTCATCGACAAAGATTCCCTCTGGCGGAAGCGTGTCACGGATGGCACCAAGCCAGGCCATCTGTGGGCCAAGACGTTGCGCATATTCGGCGGCGCGCCTTCCCTTTACATCAACTGCCTTCGCCAGCCAGTCGGCATTGGGGTCGGCCTTTGCGTCGACAGCCGCCAGAAGTGCCGGCAGCGCATCACCTAGCGATGCATGGATCCCGACATCGATTTTCGCGCTGCGGCCAATCTGCGTCTTATCAATATCGATATGGATGATTTTCATGTCATCATCCTGACCCCAGGCATTGACCTGACTTTGCAGGCGCGTGCCAAGTCCGATTACCAGATCGACATCGGCCCACAGGCTGTGCGCCACCGGCATGCCGATCGACAGATCTTCATCATCCGGCATTATGCCATGACCAGCGCGAAAGGCGACCACGGGCGCGCCAATCCGATTCGCAAGCTGGCGAACGGTCGAGGCATCGTCCTGCGCGCCGCCACCAACGACAATCATCGGTGATCGTGCCGCCGCGATCAGTCGCGCCGCCTGATCAATGGCGTCGGTATCAAGTGGTGGCATGGCATTGGCGGCAACTTCCAGCCTGGAACCGTCATCAGCAACCGCCTGTCCCCACAGATTGACGGCAACCTCCAGCCCGACAGGGCGAGGGCGTCCGGATTTCAGATTGCGAAAAGCTGCCTGCAACGTTGCGGCCGCATCCTGCGGGCCAGTGATCCGGTGGCTTGATTTGGTCAGCCTTTCGAGAATGCCAAACTGGTCGGGGATCTCATGCAGCAATCCATGACCCTTGCCCTGCGCGCCAAGCGGGATTTGGCCGGCAAGTGCCAGAACCGGCGCGTTCACCGCATAAGCGGTAGACAGGGCGGCGGTGGTGTTCAGAAAGCCCGGGCCGGGAACGACGCAAAAGGCCTGTGGACGGCCGGTGGCAAGCGCCGCACCGGTCGCCATATAGGCCGCGCCCTGTTCGTGTCGTGTCTGGATTGGTGTGATCCGGTCGGTGCGGTCGAAAATGGCATCGAAAAATCCATCATTCTGGACACCGGGAAGACAATAGAGCTGGTCTATCCCGTTGGCGATCAGCGTTTCCGCAACAAGGTCGGCAATGTTCATCATAAGTGTCCCAGCTCAGAGCCCTGCGGTTTCATGATTTTGTCGGATCACGTCGCATTGACGGGGTCAGCAAAGATGGAATACTCGCCCCGCCGCTTTTCAAACGTCGCGCGATGCGGGGTGGCTGTCAACGTAGCGGTGGAACATCGGCTCACTGGATAGGGTCAACGGATCGATTCACAGCTTGCGAAGCCCCGCCAGACCAGCATAATGCCAGTAATTCAAATATCTTTTTACCGGGTGCATCATGCCAGCATGAGACCCCGTTCCGGTGTGTTCGACATCCAGCAGTCTGTGAGGATTGCCCGGAGGGCATCGCAATGGCCGGCTGGCTGGATCGTCGCGGACTTGGTCCGTCGCCATTCACGGACAGGCCAGTTAAAGGCCAGTGAAAGGCCAGAGAAGGCCGGTGACGGGCCAGAGACAAATGCAGGGACAGAACCATATGCGCGCGCAACGCGACTTTGCCAATGAATGGCTGCAGGACCTCTATCGGTTCCGTGACCAGGGTATGCGGGTCACCGATGTGAACCCTGTCTCGGCGCTTGCCGACATGATTGGTGAACAACTGTATGACGGCGCGGCGACTATTGATGATTTGCGCCAGGTTCTCGATGTCCATGCGGCGACGCTGTGGCAGGAACGGGTCGCTGATCTACGTCGGCAGAGTGGTCTTGACGGCGAAACCGGACTACCCGATCTGTCCGGCGTTGATATCTCGCGTCCGATCTATCGCGCCGTCTTTACCGCTCATCCCGTGTTTGCGCTTCGTCGCGAGGCTTCGGGCGCTCTGTGCGCGGCGGCGACATCCGGCAAAGCCGAAACGCCAAAGGATGCCTTTGCGCCGCGTGACGGTGTCACGCTGGATGATGAGCATGCCGAGGCGATGCACGCGGTCCGCCATGCCCGTCATGCGGTCAATGACATCAATGCTGACATTCTGCGCCAACGGCGGTCAACCCATGCCGATGAATGGCGCGACACCCTGCCGGGCCTGATCGGCGTGTCAACCTGGGTTGGGTATGATCTCGACGGCCGGTCCGATATCAGCTGGATCGACAGTTTCTGCCTGCGTCTTCGTGAAAAAGTCATGGCGCTGACGGGTTATATTGCCACCATTGAGTCACTTGGCATTGAGTCAATTGGTCTGTCACAACTCGATGACATTGCTGCGTCACTTAAGGCTGAACTGCACCGTGTCGAGCTTACCCTTGCCGGGTTCGAAACTGTGGAAGAGGGCGATTTCACAAGCGTCATTAATGATCTGACCGGATCCGGTGAGAGTCTTGTTTCCAGCAAGGCGTTGGCGCGTGATATTCACGTCATCGCGCAGGGTCTTGGTGATGACGCGGCAATGGCGGTGATGGAGCTTGCCGCGGATGTCGCCATGCATGGTTTTGGCATGGGTGAGGTCCATCTTCGGATCAATGCGGCACAAATTCGAAACGCCATGCGGCCGGTCGACGGGCGGGCGGTGTCGGTAAGCGATGGTGCGATGTCGTCGCGCATGCTGATCGAACGGCTGGCCACCCGAATCCGGACCGAAGCACCCTGGCAGATCAATTTTGCCAATCTCGACGCCGAAACGGCGACAGCGCGGCGGCAATTGATGCTGGCCACTCAGATTCTCAAATATATCGATTCCGACCAGCCCATCCGCCTGTTGATTGCCGAATGCGAGCGGCCCATCACCATCATGTCGGCGCTGTATCTGGCGCATAAGTTCAATATTGCCGACAATCTCGATATCTCGCCTCTTTTCGAAACCGGGTATGGTCTTGAACATGGCGACAAGGTCATTGATCAGCTTCTTCAACAATCTGTGTTTGTTGACTATGTCAGACGCCGGGGCAGGCTTGCCATCCAGACAGGCTTCTCGGATGCCGGTCGTTTCGTTGGTCAGATTGCCGCCAATATGGCGATTGAAAGACTGCAGCTCAAATTACTTCGCTCGCTCCAT
>CAJWDO010000074.1 GCA_913031555.1 uncultured Alphaproteobacteria bacterium
AATACCTTGTCAGCCGGCAGAATGACAGCTGCGTTCGCGTCCACCGCACGCCTGACTCGGTGATGGCTGCGCAGTTGAATGCATGGGACATCGTTGTAGACCGCCTGTCAGCCGAAGACGAGTTCTTTGCCCGCGTCATTGCCTCGCAGCGGGCATACGCCAAGGACGTGATGAACTATCTGAACCTCAACCAGCCTGACTACAAGCTGGCCTATAATCATTATTTCGGGTAGGTCTGATCCACAAAATATCATGCTGGAGGCGCTTTTTCTGCGCCTCCGGCTTCTTGTTATCAAGGTGCATCCATGTTGACGAAACTGGTCTATTCCATCGAAAACCTCAGCGTGTGGGTCGGCCGTGCCTTTGGGTGGTGCATCCTCGTCCTGACATTCTCTGTGTCTTACGAGGTGTTCATGCGTTATGTGCTGAACGCGCCAACGGTTTGGGCGTTCGACATGATGGTCCAGATGTATGGCGCACTGTTCCTGATGGCAGGGCCGTACGCGCTGGCGCAGGACGCGCATGTCCGCGGCGACGTTCTCTACCGGTTGTTCCCGGTCAGATGGCAGGCGCGGATCGACTTTGTTCTTTATCTGCTTTTCTTTTTTCCCGGGATCATCGCGCTGTTCTGGTTTGGTGCTGAAATCGCCTCTGACAGCTGGCGTTACCAGGAAGTCAGCTGGAATTCACCCGCCAGGATTCAGGTTTATTTCTTCAAGACGTTGATCCCGGTTGCCGGCATCCTGCTGATGCTCCAGGGTTTGGCCGAACTCATCCGGTGTTGGCGCGCCATGGAGACCGGTGTCTGGATGAAACGGATCGACGACGTCAAGGAAACCGAAGATGCGCTGATCAAACAGGCATGATCCGCATCTTTTTTTGCTTCTATTTCTCTCAAGCCTGACTTCTGAACGAGTTACCGATAATGACTGATCCTCAAGTCGCCATTCTGATGCTCTGTATGTTTATCGCCTTGGTGCTGCTGGGCTTTCCCATTGCCTTCACCCTGCTCGCCATGGGCGTCGGATTTGGTTATTACGCGTATTATCAGGGCGGAATCGAAAGTATTGGTGATCTGTTCAACAACAACATCTTCTATCTGTTGAACCAGAACACCTATTCGGTGATGGAAAACGATACGCTCGTCGCCATTCCGCTGTTCCTGTTCATGGGTTATGTCGTCGAGCGTGCCAATATCGTGACACGACTTTTCTATTCGCTGCAGATGGCGGCCCGCAATCTGCCGGGATCGATGGCTATCGCCGCGCTGGTTACCTGTGCTGTATTTTCGACCGCCTCGGGGATTGTTGGCGCGGTGGTAACGCTGATGGGCCTGCTTGCCTTTCCGGCGATGGCCGCGGCCAATTATAACAAGCAGTTCGCTTCCGGCGTGATCTGCGCCGGTGGCACACTCGGTATTCTGATTCCGCCATCAATCATGTTGATCGTCTATGCCGCGATCGCCGAGCTTTCGCCCCTGCGTCTTTATGCGGCGGCGATGTTCCCGGGTCTGATTCTCGCCGGTCTCTATATCGTCTATGTCGTGATCCGTGTCTTCATGCAGCCGTCGCTGGCGCCAAAGCCGCGGGCCGAGGATGTGCCGCCAGCCTCGAAAATCTATTTTGACCTTGTTGTTTCCTTCGTGCCGCTGACATTGCTGATCGCGGCTGTCCTCGGATCAATCCTCGGCGGACTTGCAACGCCTGCCGAAGCGGCCGCGATGGGCGCGCTTGGCGGGCTTGTGCTGGCCGGCGTGTACCGGTCACTGAGCTGGACGAAGGTCAAGGAATCGGTCTTTCTGACGGCCAAATCGACGGCCATGGTCTGTTGGCTTTTCATCGGTTCATGGACCTTTGCCTCGGTGTTCTCCTATCTTGGTGGCCACGACGTGATCGAGCATTTCGTGCTGTCGATGAATCTTGAGCCGTGGCAATTCCTGGTCATGGTACAGCTGATCATCTTCCTTCTTGGCTGGCCTCTGGAATGGTCGGAAATCCTGATCATCTTCGTGCCGATCTTCCTGCCGATGCTGGATAATTTCGGCATCAACCCGTATTTCTTCGCGATGCTGGTGGCGCTCAACCTTCAGACCTCATTCCTGACACCGCCCATGGCGATGTCGGCCTATTATCTGAAAGGGGTGCTGAAGGATCAGATCGAGTTGCTCGATATCTTCAAGGGAATCCTTCCCTATCTGGGGATTGTGATCTTTTCGATGGTCCTGCTCTATCAGTTCCCGGGAATCGCCCTGTGGCTGCCGGATTATCTCTTCGGCCCATACATTCCATAGGGGTTTGACGGATGTTCGCTACTGACATGGTGTCGGCCATTCGCGACGGCCACATCACTTCACGAAAAATCGTCGGGTCCTGTCTTGAGAGGATCAAGGCCGACGCCGCGCTGGCGGTGTGGGTGCATGTCGACGCCGAGGGTGCGTTGGCCCGGGCCGATGAATGTGACAGGCTGCGCCAGTCCGGCCGGCCGCTGGGGCGTCTTCATGGTGTGCCGGTGGGCCTGAAGGATATCATCGACGTGGCCGGTATGCCTTGTGAATGTGGCGCGGCTGGCATGGCCGGGCGCGTGCCGGAGACCGATGCACGCCTTGTCGAGGCGCTGCGTGCGGAAGGCGCGGTGATCATCGGCAAGACGGTCACAACCGAACTTGCCTTCATGCAGGCTGCGGCCACCCGCAATCCGGTTAATCCTGCGCATACGCCGGGAGGTTCCTCCTCCGGTTCCGCCGCCGCCGTCGCGGCGGGTCATGTGCCGCTGGCGGTAGGTTCGCAGACCAACGGGTCGGTGATCCGCCCTGCATCCTTCTGCGGTACCTTCGCCATCAAGCCAACCGCCGGCATCATCTCGCGGACCGGTGTTCTGGCGACGTCCGGAACGCTTGACCAGATGGGGGTCTTCGGCCAGTCGCTGGAGGATATCGGCCTTCTGTGTGATGTTCTTGGCGGCTATGACCAGCGTGATCCGGCAAGCTATGCCCGGCCGCGTCCGGGGATGCGTGCCGGTGCCGCCGCCGAGGTGCCGATCGAACCGAATTTCCTGTGGTTCGACATGCCCTATTTCGACCGGCTGACCCCGGCCGCGCGCGACGGGATGGAAGAACTCCTTGGCGCGCTTGGCGACCGGGTGGAACGGATCGACGCCGCCGAATCCTTTGCCGGTTTCATCGCCGCCCAGAAAATCATCCATGGTCATGAATATGCCAGTCTTCTTGGCTGGATTGTCGATGAGAGCCCGGAGGGGGTGAGCCCCGGGATCAGCCAGAAATCGCAGGACGCCATCGCCCTTGGCCGGACCTATGGGCAGGACGCCTATGACGAGGCGCAGGAGATGCGCCGTCAGGCCATGGCGTTCTTCGCGACGCTGTTTACCGAATTCGACGCCGTGATCTCGCCGGCGGCGCTTGGCGAGGCGCCGCTGTTCGAGGAAGGTACCGGCGATCCGATCTGCCAGACGATCTTCACGCTGGCCGGCCTGCCGGCGGTGACGCTGCCGCTTCTTGTCGGTGACAGGGACCTGCCGATCGGGGTACAGTTGGCAGGCGGCGCGGAAGAGGATGACAGGCTTCTTCGTACGGCGAACTGGATGCTGACCGCGCTGGCGGAATGAGTGACGGCCAGATACGGCCGAATGGTAATGGCCCAATGGAAACGGCCAATGGAAATGGCCGAATGGAAATGGCCGAATGATAAGGGCCCGCTAATACTGGCCCCAATCCAACGGGATGGGGCGCGACAGGAGGACGGACACATGCTTTCAAAAAGGGCACGGTTGCTGACTGCGGCCGTTGGATCGGCGCTTGTGATGATCTTCGTCTTTGGCCTGGCGCACAGCATCTCAACCGGTTTCGCCGGTTTCTGGGGCGGGCTTCCCTTCTGGGTCATCGCCTTCACCGTGATGTCCATGGTGGCCTATGACTTCTGGGACGAAACCGTCCGCAAAAAGGATTAGGGCGCGAAAGCCGGGGAGGGGTTTTATCCCCCGCTCAGTGCGTTCAGGATCGGGCAGTCGGGGCGGTGGTCGCCATCACAGGCCGATGCCAGGCCCGACAATTCATCCTTCAGTGACTGCAGCTCGGCGAG
Organism: uncultured Alphaproteobacteria bacterium; assembly: GCA_913031555.1. Classification (GTDB taxonomy): domain Bacteria; phylum Pseudomonadota; class Alphaproteobacteria; order Puniceispirillales; family Puniceispirillaceae; genus UBA8309. Next base: position 4,095 of record CAJWDO010000074.1, read on the forward strand.
CCGCGCGTCAATCTCGCCAACCTTCTTCAGCGTCAGCGCCTTGACCTCGCGGCTCGGCCTGTTGCGGTCCTCGTAAAGCCCCAGCAATTCACGACACTCCTCGACCGAGAAATCGAACTTGCGCGCCTTGCCGACGAATTGCAGCTTCGCCACATCACCCTCGCCATAGTCGCGATAGCCTGTCGCCGCGTCCTGGCGCGGGGTGACCATGCCGATATTCGCGTAATAGCGCACCGTCTTCACCGTCAACCCGGCGCGCTGCGCCGCTTCGCCGATCTGCATGACATGCCCTCCTGCTTGTTTTCATGTTTTTTGGGAGACAGGCCTTTACCTTCCCCCCGGGGGAAGGCTTACATAAGGCTCAGTTGGAGGTCAAGGTGACGGCAATCACATCGACATTGGGGATCAGCTGGCGATGCCGCCATACCTGGCGGCGGGCGTCGTACAACACCTCATGGTGCCTTCTTGGCTGTGCCATCGGCGATCTTGGCACCATCCTGTTCTTTCAGATAACCGGCATTCCCTGGCCTGTTCTGGCGATCATGGCGCTTGCCGTGATGAACGGGCTGTTGACCTCGATAGCGCTGGAAACGGTGATCCTGTCCCGCCAGATGCCACTTCGTCCGGCATTGAAGACGGCGTTTGGCATGTCGCTGATCTCGATGATCGGCATGGAGGTGGCGATGAATGTTACCGACATTCTGCTGACCGGTGGCGCGATGCTGACATGGTGGGCGGTGCCGATCATGCTGGCGGCCGGATTCGTGGCGCCGCTTCCCTATAATTACTGGCGCCTGAAGGCGCTTGGCAAGGCGTGCCACTAGTGAAACGACAACCAAAAGGGAGACGACCGGTCATGCCATTCCGTTTTGTCCGTCATGCCGCGCTGGCCGTCGCCCCGGTGTTGCTGTTGGCGCTGTCAATGTTGGTATCGGTTTCGGTCCCGATATCGGTTCAGGCGCATTCGCCCATGACATCGGTAACACCTGCCGATGGTGCCAGGCTGACCAGCGCACCGGCAACCATAGAAATGCGGTTTCGCGATCCGTCACGCCTGATCAGGTTCGGGCTTGCCGCGGCTGAGGACGGGACGGACGTCGCGCTTGGTGATGACCATCTGATGGTCGAGGCCGCCGACCATACAGTCACCCTGCCGCCGCTTGGCGCTGGCAGCTATGTTGCCAGTTGGCGTGCGATGGGTGAGGACGGGCATGTGATCAAGGGGCGCTTTTCCTTCACCATCGCGCCGGAGTGATCTGGTCGATGTTTGAAATCTGGGACGTCCTGCAACCGCTGACGAAATTCTGTCTGTATCTGGCCATGTTCATGGCCGCCGGGGGGTTGATCTTCGAAGTCCTGTTTCGCCACCGTGTGGGGGAGGCGACACAGCGCCATGTCAGCCGTCTGATCGGCATCGCCGCCTGGGCCGGACTTGTGCTTGTCGCGGCGCGCCTTGCGGTGGCGGCGGGAAGCCTTGGCGGTGATATTGCCAGCGCGACCGATCCGGTGCTTCTTCGGCTGGTGATGAAATCGCCGCTCGGCCTGTCCAGCGTGGTGGCCGGGATCGGATTCGCGATGATCACCGTCATCGGCCGGGTCAAGGCACGCGGCGAGCAGGCGGCGCGGATTGTCGCCGCGGCGACGGTGCTGCTGTCGCTGACGGTGGTCGGTCACGCGACGACGCTTGGCGCCATCACCGGCGTGTTGCTGGCGCTGCATCTTGCCGGTATCGCCTTCTGGCTTGGCGCGTTGTTACCTTTGCGCCAGATGTGCGGTGTGGCCGACGATGCAGATGCGGCCGCCTGTCTGGCCGATGTCGCGGACAGGTTCGGCTGGATGGCACAGCGAGTTGTGGCCGTCCTGATTGTCGCCGGGCTTGTTTATGCGGCGATCCTGACGGGGTCGATCACGGCATTGCTGACAAGTGCTTATGGCCTGGCACTACTGGTGAAAATCCTGCTTGTCGCGGGTCTGCTGGGGCTGGCGGCACGGAACAGGTTCCGGGTCGTGCCGGCGCTTCGGGCCGGTGATCTGTCGGCGGCCCTGCGGCTTCGCCACGCGATTGACCGGGAAATCATGCTTGCGCTGACGATCCTCGTGATGAGCAGCCTTTTGACAAGCTCACTGACGTTACCGATGAAGGGCATGGCCCAATGAGAGGTATGAGATGAACAGGCGCAGCTTTATCAAGTCCGGCATCAGGTCCGGCGTCGGGGCTGGCGCGATGGCAGCGATGGTCTCGGCCCCGCTTTCTGTTCTGCCACTGCCATCACTGGCGGCCGGGGTCAGGCGCTATGCCATTACCGCGGCACCGGCCAGCCGGAAGCTTGGCCCGGCGGATCGTCCGTCGACCAGACTGTGGCTCTATGGCGGCACCACGCCGGGCCCGATGATCGAGGCGCGCCGGGGCGAAGATCTTGAAGTCGAATTTCTGAACAATCTTGACGTGCCGACGACGATGCACTGGCATGGCATCCGCAATCTGAACGAGATGGATGGTGTGCCGGGCCTGACCCAGGCCGCCATAGAGCCGGGTGAGAGCTTTACCTATCGCTTTCCGCTGCGCGATGCCGGCACCTTCTGGTACCACGCCCACAACAAGGGGTGGGAGCAGCTGGCGCGCGGCCTCTACGGGCCGTTGGTGGTGCGTGACGGTGATGAGGCTTCCGGTGCGCGCGACATCACGCTTGTGGCGGATGACTGGCGGCTTGACGATGAATATCAGCTTGATGAGAACAGCTTTGGCTCGCTTATGGACTGGTCGCATCAGGGGCGACTCGGCAACTGGCTGACGGTGAATGGCGCGACCGACCCCGACATCGCCGTCGCTACCGGACTGGTGCGGCTGCGGCTGATTAATGCCGCCAATGCGCGAACACTGGCCTTCCGCCTTGGTGACGACATGCCGATGCGGGTGATTGCGCTGGATGGTGCCCCCTGCGCGCCGTTTGAGGTTCAGTCGATCCGTCTGGCACCGGCGCAGCGCGTTGATATCCTTGTCGATCTTGAGCTGGGCATAACGCGGCTGGAAGAGGTCAGCACCGGCGATGCCATTGGCGCCGCCAGTCTGGTCGGCACACCGGATCAGATTGCGCCGCCGCCAGTCATTGCCGACACGGCCTGGTACGAACAGCCCGAGATCACTGGGGCGCGTGTCATCGACATCCATATGCAGGGCGGGGCCATGGGCAATCTTGAGACAGCCATGTTCGAGGGCGAGTCACTGCCGCTTCGCCAGTTGGCGCAGGAGCATTCGAAATTATGGGCCTTTAACGGGGTGGTTGGTGGCTACAACCATATGCTTGCCGATCTTGCCCTTGGCGAAGTGGCCGTACTGCGGGTTCGCAACAATACGCGCTGGCAACA
>CAJWDO010000075.1 GCA_913031555.1 uncultured Alphaproteobacteria bacterium
CGGCACGCTATCCACCAGCTCCGACAGCTTCCTCATCCCCGTCACCACCGATGGCACCAAACTTCTTTGGGACGGCAACGCAGCGGCCATCTTAGGCCTGCTCTACGAGATCAAGCGCTTCTTCACACGCTCTGGCCTGTTCCAGATGCTCATCTCCGCTCGTGCGGTCTCGCTCAGCCGCTGCCGCTTCGGCCGGGTGCGGATCTCCAGCGGCCGTCGCATCACCTGACAGCTGTGAATCGTCTTCCGACCCACGCCGCGCACGCTTGGCGCCATCGGGGCGCTGACAGAAGATCTTTGGAATCTTCCCTATGTACGGCTGGTGAATTCGATCACGCGTTTCCAGAACAGCTATGCCGATGGTGACATGATGGTGGTCGAGGATTTGGTTCCAGACCCACAAATGGTCACCGCCGAGGAGGCCGCCAGGGCCCGCGCCACCGCGCTTGACCGCGTCGAGATTCGCAACAGCCTGATCAGCGGCGACGCCAGCGCCACCGCCATTTCGGTCATCTTCCGGCTGCCCGGTGTCGATCTTGTGTCGGAGATTCCGAACATCAATGCCGAGGCTGAACCGCTTCTTGAACGCTACCGTGCCGAATATCCCGATATCGAGTTCAAGGCCAGCGGGTCGGTCGCCATCAGTCAGGCATTTGCCACCGCCAGCCAGAAGGATGGTGAGACGCTGACCCCGGCCATGCTTGTCGCCATGTTGCTGGTGGTCGGCATCCTGCTTCGTACTGTCACGGGATCACTGTTGATCCTTGTCCTTGCCGCGCTGTCGGCGCTTGTCTCGCTTGGCGCACTGGGATGGACACGTATCCCGATCAATTCAGCCACCGCCGTGGCACCGCTGATGGTGATCACGCTGGCCGTGGCAAGCGGTGTCCATGTGCTGTCATCAATCCGCCAGACGATGCAGCAGACGGCGGACCGCACCGAGTGGGCGCGCCGGGCGCTGACCGATCACGGGGTTGGCATCACCGTCGCCATCTTCACCACGGGGATCGGATTCCTGTCACTGAACTTCTCGATCTCACCGCCTTTCCAGCAGCTTGGCAATATGGTGGCGGTCGGCATGATCGGGGTCTGGATCTTCACCATCTTCCTGCTGCCGGGATTGATCTGCTGGCTGCCCATCAAGCAAATCAACAAGGCCGCCTCGGTCGACCGTCTCATGGTCTGGCTTGGCGAGTTCGTCATACGGCATCAGCGCCGCCTGCTGCTCGGCATTCCGGTGATCATCATCGGCTTTGCTGCCGGCATCTCGCAGATCAAGCTTGAGGATGATTTCCTGCGCTATTTCGATGAACGGTTCGAAACCCGAAAGGCGACCGACCTGTATGAGACCAATCTTGGCGGGCTGAATGTTCTGGAATATTCGGTTGATACCGGTATCGAGAGTGGCATCAATTCGGTCGCATATCTTGAATCGCTCGACGCCTTTGCCGAATTCCTACGCGCGCAGCCCGAAGTCAGCCATATCCGCATCCTCAGCGATACCATCAAGCGGCTGAACATGAACATGAATGGTGATGACACCGACTTCTACCGGATCCCGCAGACCGATGAGGAAGCCTCGCAATATCTGTTCCTGTACGAATTGTCGCTTGGCTATGGCATGGATCTGACCGATCAGATCAATGTCGACAGGTCATCAACCCGCGTTTCGGCCTTCGTTCCCTTTGCCACGACATCACAGCTGCTGGCACTTGATGACCGCATTCAGGACTGGTTCACCGCCAACGCGCCCGAACTGACAAGCCCGGTCACCGGCCAGACGCATGTCTACACGATGATTTCGGCCCGCGACGTGCCCTCGATGCTGAAGGGGACAACGCTGGCGCTTGTCTTCATCTCCTTCGTGATCTTCCTTGTCCTTCGCAACCTCAAGCTCGGGCTGGTCTCGCTGGTGCCGAACCTTGTGCCGGCGGCGATGGGGTTCGGCCTGTGGGGCTATATGGTCGGCAATGTCACGCTTGCGGTATCCATCGTTGTCGCGATGACGCTTGGCATCGTTGTCGATGACACGGTGCATTTCATCCTGAAATACGCCAATGCCCGCAAGCGTGGGAAAAGCGCCGAGGATTCGGTCCGCCATGCCTTCAAATCGGTCGGCATGGCGCTGACCGTGACGTCGCTCGGCCTTGTCATCGGCTTTGCGATCCTCGGCCAGTCGGGCTTTGCCGTGAACCGTGACATGGCAAGGCTCACCGCGATCACGCTCAGCTTCGCGCTGTTCGTCGATTTCCTCTTCCTTCCGCCGCTTCTGATTTTTCTCGACAGGATGAAAACCATGAAAACCTCTTCCACGACCACGGCCGCGCTGGCCGTTATCGCGGGGCTTGCGGTGGCGCTGGCCCTTCTCACGCCATCCGGCGGCGCAAAGGCATCCGCGGAAAAGGGGCTTGCCATCGCCACCGAGGTCGATGCCCGCGATCGTGGCTGGGGTGATGTCACCGTCGAGGGCGAGATGGTCCTGAAGAACAAGGCCGGCAACGAGTCGGTCCGCAAGTTCCGAAGCACCATCCTCGAGGCAGAGGACAGCGCCGAGGGCGACCGGTCGATCATCACCTTCTCGAAGCCTCGCGACGTTCGCGGCACGGCGCTGCTGACACATTCGATGATCGAGCCGGAGGATGATTCGCAATGGATTTTCCTGCCAGCCATAAAACGGGTGAAACGCATTTCCTCGTCAAACCGGACCGGCAAGTTCGTATCCTCGGAATTCTCCTATGAGGATCTGGGGTCCGAGGAAGTTGCCGACAATGAACATATCTGGCTTGAAGATGCCGCCTGCGCGCATGACGCGGCCGTGACCTGCGCCGCCGTGGAAAGCCGACCAAAAAACAAGAAATCCGGCTATTCGAAGCGCGTCTCCTTCATCGATCTGGCGGAATACCGGGTCCAGCGGATCGACTTCTACAACCGCCGTGGTGATCTCGAGAAAACCCTCGAATTTCAGGATTACCGTCAATATGAAGGACAGTTCTGGCGCGCGCACGTGATGAAGATGCAGAACCACCAGACTGGCAAATCAACGCGCCTTTCATGGGGTGATTACAATTTTCGGCAGGGGCTGACCGCGCGTGACTTTACCCCGCAGGGACTTCCCAAGGCAGGCCGATGACGACAGGCAATCGTGCCGGACGCCTTATCACCACAGCATCGATTTCGGCGTTCCTTGCCGGGGTGACATGGCTTCCGGCAAGCGCTGAAACCGCGTTTGACCAGCTTGAGGTCGAACAACGCGGTGAGATCACAGTCGAGGCAAGCTGGTATCCCCGCACCGCCAAGCATACCGGGCAGAAGGACAGCTTCCTGCATCTTGAGGCGAAGCCTGAAATCCTGGTCTATGGCGATACTGCCGAGGCACAGCTTCAGCCACGATTCAGTGGCGGCACCAGCGGTGCCGGACAAATCGATTTTCGCGAGGCACATGTCAGTGGCCGCGTCGGCGAGCTGGACTACCTTGTCGGCAGCACCATCCTGTTCTGGGGCAAGGTTGAAAGCTACAACCCCGTCGATGTCGTCAACGCGCTGGATTACAGCCGCGGCCTGATGCGAAACGAGAAACGTGGCGCGCCGATGGTCAGGTTGTCGTGGCCGGTCGGGCCCGGCCAGGTCGACCTTCTTGCCATCGATTTTGTCGAGAACATCTATCCCGACAATTCGCTTCGTGAACGGCCAGCCCTGCCGGTGACTGACACTACAGCCGGGTTCAGCGGCGGTGCTGCGCGTGACGACATCGCCACCGCGGCACGCTGGTCAGGCTATTTCGGCGATATAGACCTTGGCATCAGCTGGTTTCGCGGCACCGGCCACGCGCCGCGCCTGCTGCCACAGTCCGATGGCACGCTGAAACCCGATTACAGCCGGATCACACAGCTGGGGCTGGACATCCAGTCGCTGCATGGCGACAGCGCGGTGAAGGCCGAACTGATCCATCGCCGCGGCCAGTATGACAGGCTTGGCAGCACCAACAGTTATGGCGCCGGCGTGATCGGGGTCGAGCATAATCTCTATGACCTTGCGGGGAGCGGGCGCGACCTTGTGCTGATTGCCGAATATGCGCGTGATGAGAGGCGCGGCAGATCGCACAGCGGCTTTCAGAATGATCTCGTTCTTGGCGGGCGGTGGCTGTGGAATGATGTCGAGGATACCGAGATACTGACGCTGCTGAGCCGCGATCTTGACAATGCCGCGCAGACGCTGACGGTGACGGCGGACCGCAGGATCACCGACGCGCTGAGCTTCGAGGCGACCGTAAGGTGGCCACAACGCCTTGGCCGTGATCCGACCGGCGCGGCGCTGTCTCGTGACAGCGCGATTATCGCCAGCCTGACCTACAGTTTCTGACGTACAGCTTCTGACGTTCCGGAGCCATCACTCCGGCATCGGAAGGATCGAACATGTCTGGATGCGGAACCGCCTCGCCGCCTCGAGACCCAAGGGTACCCGGTCGCCATCACCTTTCAGAGAGCGAAACAGCCTGGCGTTATCGGCACGCGGCCCGAATAATGTTGGAAAATAGGACTTTGCCACAAGAGACCTTCTTTCAAGTCAAAATTTGCTGGGAGGGTGCAGCTTTGCACCCCGAGGGTTAAATGCCATATCCTCGTCACATCTGCACAAGCGACTCGACCAAAATCAAGATCCAGGCGTGTGGAAGCCAACCAAGTCTGGAAGCCAACCAGGTCAGCCATGTTCGGCGTCAAACATATCTGGCTGACAACCGCCGTTGGATATTGAAGATGACAGATTCGACCAACATGCTGGCAGTTGTCTGGCAAAGATTGCGGAAAGTGCAGCCTTTTGCGGACCTTTCCGATGACCGGTTTCAGAGCGTCCTTGGCGGGGGCATGATCAGGACCTTCACGGATGGCCATATCCTCGTTCACCAGGGCGATCCGCCAAGCCACATGTTCTTCGTTCTGGAGGGACAGCTCAGAACCCTTCTGTCAAATGAGGATGGCCGCGAGGTAACGCTGCGCCTGCTTGACCCCGGTGTCAGCTGCATGGGTACCGTGCTGTTCATGGGCGGCCTGTCACCGGTGACGGTCGAGACGGTTGGCGAGGTGAGGGTTTTCCAGCTTCCCGGGCATTTCGTCAAGAATCTGGTGCTGCAACATCCACCATTCGCCAATAGCATGCTTGGCATCATCGCCGCGAATTACCGTGGCGCGATCCAGCAGATCGACACCGTTACCCTGCGCACACCCCTGCAGCGCATCGGGCATTATCTTCTGGTCGAACATATCCTGAACGGCTCGGACGATCTGATGTTCGAACTGCGGTTCAAGAAATCGCTGATCGCCAGCCATCTGGGCATGACGCCGGAAACACTGTCGCGTGCTTTCCGGAAAATGCAGCAATACGGGATCACAATCGATGGCCAGACGGTACGTTTGAAGGACGCCTTCGCGCTGTGCCATTTCTGCGACCTGGACACGAAGGAATGCTGCCCGTTCAGAGGAAGCAAGGACTGCCTTATCTGCGAAATCTAGCGTGATCCGCACATGGATCACTCACCTGTCCCTTATCACCTGCCCCCTACAGGCTTGTACTTGTCTGTACTTGATTCCGGTCAAATACGGCCATGCTTGCCTGCGCGCAGACTGTAACCTTGAAATGCAACTGATCAATGGAGACAGACAATGCGACTCGCGGTTCTCATGTCGGCAAAATCAGGCTATGCGGAAGGTCAGGTGATATCCGCCTGCCGGGTGGCCAACGCGCTTGACCTTCCCCTTGCGGGCATCGCGACAAGCGAAGATTCACTGCAATATTACACCGTCGGCGCCGGTGCCTACGCCGCCGCCGCCAGCCAGTCGATCACCCTCATCGAAAAGGAGCTTGACGATCTGTCGGACAAGTTCAGGCAGACCTGCATCAATTCGCAGGTGGCGCATGAATGGCTCGGCTTTCATGGCTTCATGCGGGTCGAATGGCCGACCCTGTCACCCTATTTCGACCTTGCCATCGTCGCGCCGCCACTGTCGGCACCGGAAATCGCCACCTGCGGCGTCAGCGCCACGATGCAACTGCCCGACAATGCGGAGGTCGGCGAATTCAGTGGCAGATGCCTGATTGCCTGGGATGGCTCGGCCGAATCCAGCCGCGCGGTGCGGGCCGCATTGCCGCTGATGACAAGATTCGATTTCGTCGATGTGATGATCGTCGATCCAACCTCGAAAACGCAGCCACATGACATTGGCAGCTATCTTGCCGCGCATGGTATCGGCGCCAACATCATCAGCGAGCCGTCCGCCGGGAGTTCGGTTGCCGGGCTAATCCTTGAAGAGGCCAACAAGACCAACCTCTTGGTGATGGGGGCTTATGGCGTCTCAATGACGCTGGAGCAGCTAATTGGCGGTGTCACCAAAAGGATGCGCCGCGAATGCAAGACACCGATCATCTTTGCGAACTGAGGACAGGTCAGGGTAGACGCAGCATTTTCACCGGGCATTTTCACCGGGCATTTTCACCGGCACTCAGAGTGGTCGTTCAGCACGGCGTAGGTTGGTGGGCCCGGCAGGACTCGAACCTGCAACAACACGGTTATGAGCCGTGGGTTCTAACCAATTGAACTACAGGCCCCACTAAACCACTGGCCCCACGGAAAATGCGCGAGGGGCGGACTGGCACCACCCTCAGTACCAGTCATATCATATAACCATTTCTACTATTTGCAGGAATGATCGTGGACCATATACACCCGATCGCCCGCGCCGGCCAGCGCGGAATGCCGCATCGGCCTCGCGCGACAATTGCCGCGCGGTCTGAGGAAAGAGGCCCTAGTTCTCGAGGAATGATCGCAGTTTGCGTGAACGCGACGGGTGCTTCAGCTTGCGAAGCGCTTTCGCCTCGATCTGCCTGATCCGCTCCCGCGTCACACTGAATTGCTGGCCGACCTCCTCAAGCGTGTGGTCGGTGTTCATGCCGATGCCAAAGCGCATCCGCAGAACGCGTTCCTCACGCGCCGTCAAGCTGGCCAGGACACGGGTCGTCGTCTCACGAAGGTTGGCATGGATGGCGGCATCAAGCGGCTGCACCGCGTTCTTGTCCTCGATGAAATCGCCAAGATGGCTGTCTTCCTCATCACCGATCGGCGTCTCCAGGCTGATCGGCTCCTTCGCGATTTTCAGAACCTTGCGGACCTTGTCGATCGGCATCGACAGCTTTTCCGCCAGCTCCTCCGGTGTTGGTTCCCGGCCGATTTCATGAAGCATCTGACGCGAGGTGCGAACAAGTTTGTTGATAGTCTCGATCATATGCACGGGAATACGAATGGTGCGCGCCTGGTCGGCAATCGAGCGTGTGATTGCCTGACGGATCCACCATGTTGCATAGGTCGAGAATTTATAGCCACGGCGGTATTCGAATTTGTCGACCGCTTTCATCAGACCAATATTGCCA
>CAJWDO010000076.1 GCA_913031555.1 uncultured Alphaproteobacteria bacterium
TCCGGCGTCTCGACGGTTTGGACAGGTGCGAACATCGTCTTGAAGGGATGGTTTTCCTGCACCGTCCTGATCGAGAAAGCGACGTCCGACGACTTGATCGGTGTGCCATCATGGAAGGTCGCACCCTTTACAAGATTCAGTGTCACTGTCAGCCCGTCAGCCGATGTGTTCCAGCTTTCTGCCAGATATGGCTGCGGCGTCCAATCCTCGTCATAGCGCAGCGGCGCCGCGAAAAGCTGGTTTCCGGGTTCACCGGTGGCAATCCCTGACTGTACGGCCGGGTTCAGATGCCGGGGTGTGTTCTGTACGGCCCAGATCAAGGTACCGCCACGTTTGGCGCCGTCATCGGCAAGTGCGGCTCCGGCCTGCATGGCCACCACCATCGCCAGTGCTGACGACGCTGCGACAAATCTCTTTATCATCGCTCTTCTCCCCAATTATTCCATGTTTTAGTCAATAGTGATATTTCAGCCTACCGCGTGATGTGGCGCTTTCAAGCGGAATCTGGATTCGTACCGGGATCCTGAATTGCACCTATATACAGCGACCCCCATCCACTTCCATCGCGACGCCGGTGATCATCGAGGCATCGTCCGAACACAGGAACAGCGCCGCGGCGGCGATGCCGGCAGGTTGCGAGAACCTGCCCAGCGGGATTGTCGACAGAAACCGGGCCCGCATTTCGGGCGTATCCTCAGCCATGAAACTCGCCAGCAGCGGTGTTTCACCTGCCACAGGGTTAACCGCGTTAACCCGGATGCCAAAGGGGGCGAGTTCAACGGCCATGGATTTTGTGGCGGTGATCATCCAGCCCTTGGAGGCGTTGTACCAGCTGAGGTTGGGACGTGGTGAGACCCCGGCTGTCGAGGCGATATTCAGGATAACCCCGCTGCCGGCCGCCTTCATCGCCGGAACGAACTGCCGCGCCGCCAGATAGACTGCCTTGTTGTTGACCGCCATGACGCGGTCGAACATATCCTCCTCGACATCCTCCAGCGGGCCTGCCACATGCGTGATCCCGGCATTGTTGACCAGAATGTCGGGCGTTCCGAACGCCGCCCGTGCCGCCGCCGCCATGGCGGCAACCGATCCGGCGTCCGATACATCAACCTCACAGGCAATGCCTTCACTGCCGTCAATAACGTCAATGCCGGCGGCCACCCTCGCCGCCGCCTCGCCATTGATATCGGCCACCATTACCCGCGCGCCTTCACCGGCAAATCGTTCGACGATACCGGCGCCAAAACCGGACCCGCCACCGGTCACGATCGCGGTCTTTCCTTTCAAGGCTCCTGCCATGTCGTCACTCCCGTCATCTGCCCGAACATATGATCGATCACCATCATGACTGTCATGTCTCGCCAAGCAGTCGCGCCAGGCTGACCGCCATGACGCGCGCCGAATCCATCATATCGCCGATGCCAATCCATTCATCAGGCTGATGCGCCAGTTCCAGCAGACCCGGCCCATAGGCGATGCAGTTCTGCAATCTGCCGATACGGTCGATATGTTTCTGGTCATAGGTGCCGGGCGACAGCACCATTTCCGGATCAACCGCCATCACCTCGCGGATTGCCTCGCGAACCGTCGTCACGACCGGCGCCGTTTCGGCCGTCATCACCGGCTGCACCTCGAACAGGTCACGGATTTCATATCGGAACCCCGGCCTGGTGGCGGCCACACGCTGCATCAGTGAGTCGATCTCGGCCTTCACCTCGTCAATATCCTCCTCGACCAGAAAGCGCCGGTCGATGGTGATCACGCAGCGATCCGGAACGCAGGCCGAAGGCAGACCTGTATAGCCATCCTCAGGCTCGGCAAGGCCGCCATGGATGCTGTTGACGTTGAGGGTTGATTGCCGCGCGCCGTCGGGCACCACCGGCATATCGGTGCGCCGCACGGCCAGCGCCGGAAACAGGCTTGCCTCCATCTCGGCAATCACCGCCCCCATATGGCGCACCGCGCAATCGCCGAGAAACGGCATCGAGCCGTGCGCGATCCGCCCCTCGGTCTCAATCTCGGCCCACCAGACACCTCTGTGGCCAAGACAGATACGATCCTTGTTCAGCGGTTCCGGGATGATCACATGCTGGACGCGCGAAGGGTCGAACCATCCCTGTTCGGCAAGATGGGCAACGCCGCCAAAGCCGCCTGTCTCCTCATCGGCAGTGCCGGAAATCTCGATCGCGCCACGATAATCGGGACAGGTGGCGATGAAGGCCTCGGCAGCAATAATGGCGCTGGCGAGTCCGCCTTTCATGTCGCAGGCGCCACGGCCATAAATACGGTCACCCTCGACGGTGGCGGCGAACGGATCACGGGTCCAGCCCTTGCCGACGGTGACAACATCGGTATGGGCGTTGAAATGCACGCAGTCACCGCTGCCCGCACCGTCATGTCGACAGATAACATTCCACCGCGGATACCTGTCTGAGTCGCCAAACGCCCCGTTGGCACGGACAAAACTGGCGCTGAAACCGGCATCGGCGAGACGGGCCGCCAGATGATCGCAGATTTCGCGGTAATTCTCGCCAGGCGGGTTGATGGTCGGAATCCGGATCAGATCGCGCGCCGTCTCGATCAGCGTATCGCGGCGCTGATCAATCTCGATCATCAAACGGTCCCGCACATGGCCGGCCACACGCGCCCTCCTCAACTGTCCGACAGGTCTTCGACGCTATTGCGATGTCATGGCAAGGTCAAGCAAACCACCGGACCGGGCTAGTCCAGAAACCTCTGACCAGCATCCGCAAGCCGGCCGATCAGCTGTGACAATTTCCAGATAACCGGGTCGGTTTCCTGCAAGGCCGCAAGCCGATCGCGAATCATCCCGATGCCCATGCTGTCGGCGTGGCACAGCGGCCCACCCCGAAAGCGCGGGAAGCCGTATCCATGAACCAGCACGAGGTCGACGTCCAAGGCCGAACTGGCAATGCCCTCTTCAAGAATGTCCGCCGCCTCATTGATCAGCGCCAGCAACAATGTCCGCATCACCGCATCATCGGGCAGTTCGCGGCGGGTGATTCCATGGCGCGCCGCTTCTGTATTGATCAGTGGGACCACATCGGGATTCGGACCAGTTGCCCTGCCATCTTCATACATATACCAGCCACGACCTGCCTTGCGACCAAGCCAGCCAGCCTCGCAGACATGATCCTGAACCTTGCTGTACCGCCGCCGGGGGTCGCGTGTCGCCTGCTGTCGCCTGCGGTTCGCCCAGGCGATGTCCAGACCTGACATGTCCTGCGTTTCATAAAGTCCCATGGCATAGCCGAAGCCACGCATGACGCGGTCGATCTGCATGATTTCAGCGCCATCAAGAAGCAGCAATTCCGCCGCCTCGCGTACCCGCTGCAACATCCTGTTGCCAACAAACCCGTCACAGACGCCAACCTTTACCGGGATCTTGCGCAACCGTCTCGCCAGCGCATAGCCGGTGGCAAGCGCGTGATCAGCGGTCCGCGCACCATTGACGATCTCCAGCAGTTTCATGATGTGCGCCGGACTGAAGAAATGCAGGCCGACAAGCCGCGACGGGTCGGCAAGACAGCCTGCCATGGCATCTATATCGAGATAGGAGGTATTGCTTGCCAGCACCGCCTCCGGTGCCGCGCTGTCAAGCATCGTCAGCACATCGCGTTTCACCTTCATGTCCTCGAAGACAGCCTCGATCACCAGGCCGGCACCTTCGATGCCGTCATAATCGGCCTGAAACCGGATCGCATCCTGTTCGGCCCTTGCCGCGGTTTCATCCATCATTCCGCGGCGCACTGCCGCGTCATAGAGCCCGGACATGCGTTTGCGGCCAGCCTGAAGCGCGTCGTCATCGCGTTCGATCAGCGTAACAGCGCTTCCGGATCTTGCCAGCGCATGCGCAATGCCGGCACCCATCGTGCCACCACCAATAACAACAATGTCGTCGAGCGATGCCGGCACCACCGGTTTCAGACGGGCCGGTGCCCGCGCCCCACGCTCGGCAAAGAAGACATGGCGGAGCGCCCGGCATTCATCACTGTCCCGAAGTGTGAGAAAGGTGGCGCGTTCCGCCGCCAGCGCGTCGCCGAAATCATCACTTGCGGCAAGTCCGATCAGCCGCACAGCTTCCTCGGGGGCGCGCTGACGCGGCATCCTGCGGCGCGCCCTTGCCAGCGCCGCCGCCGCTGCCTCGGGGTCGGCCGCCGGTGCCGGCAGCTGCGAAAGTGGGGGGCGTTTTTCAAAACTGGCAAGCGGCAGGGCCAGCGCCGCCGCCACCGGATCATCATCCTGCTGGTCGACCAGTCCGATTTTCAGCGCTGCGCCAGCACGAACGCTGTGCGCCTCGGGAATCAATGACAGCGCCGCTTTCATGCCGACAAGACGGGGCAGGCGCTGCGTGCCACCCGATCCCGGCACAACGCCAAGAATGACCTCGGGCAGGCCAAGCTGCGCCGTCGGGGCGGCAATGCGCCAGCGGCAGGCAAGCGCCAGTTCCAGCCCGCCACCAAGACACGCCCCTCTGATGGCGGCAATGACCGGCACCGGTGCCGTTTCCAGCGCCGTCACCACGGTCGGCAGATCGGGCTCGACCATAGGCAGGCCGAATTCACCGGCGTCCGCACCGGCCGCGAAGATATCATCGGCGCCGGCAAGGATGATCCGATCCACCCCGTCATCACCGGCAATGGCCGCCAGCGCCGCGATCAGGCCGGCCCGGATGTCGTGATTGATGGCGTTGACCGGTGGCCGGTCGATTTCAATGATCGCCGCCGACCCGTTCCTGTGATGCCTGATTATGTCTGAAGGTGCCGACATGATATCCTTTAAACGTTCACATCAATGGCTTATATAACCAAAATTGCTGTTTTGGCGCCAGATGCTAGACTTCCATGTATGGCAACGGACGACGCCCGACACAATACCGTCAGGTGCGCGATCGTAACGTTAAAAGTTCGGATTGGAAATGACATGCTTGCCGACGAGATCAACAGAAAGCTGACAGAGACCGATGATGGCACCGGGTGTGGCGCACTTATGCGGCTTTACTGGCAACCGGTGGCGCTGACGGATGAACTTTCCGGCAACAGGCCGGTGGTGCCGGTCCGCATCTTCGGCGAGGATCTGGTGCTGTTTCGCAATGGTGACGGCAAGATCGGTCTGATCGACCGGCACTGTCCGCACAGGCAGGTCGATCTTTGCTATGGGCGACTTGAGGATAACGGGCTGCGTTGTCCCTTCCATGGCTGGCTTTTTGCGCCTGACGGCACCTGCCTCGACCAGCCGGGAGAATTGCCGGAGAACAACCGCGTCCGCCATTTTGGCCAGGCAAATTATCCCTGTGTCAAGCGCAATGGCATGATTTTCGCCTATCTTGGACCCGGTGATCCGCCACCCCTGCCGGCCGTCGACTGTCTGGAGGCACCGGAAAGCCATGTGTTTGCCTTCAAGGGCTTTCTTGAATGCAATTATCTGCAGGCGGTCGAAGTCGGGATCGATCCGGCACACGCCTCGTTCCTGCATCGCTATCTTCAGGACGAGGACACGGATGATTCCTATGGTCGCCAGTTCCGGAGCGGGACCGGCGATGACGATATCCCCGTGACCTGGATCATGCGCAACTTTCCCGCCCCCACGATCGATGTGAAGCGAACGGATTCCGGCCTTCAGATCGAAGCCCGGCGACATCTCGACGATACGCGCGACCATGTAAGGGTGACCAACCTTCTGTTCCCCAACGCCATTGTCATCCCGATGAGCCGGACCATGGCGATCACGCAGTGGCATGTGCCCGTCGATGACCACAATTGCTACTGGTACGCACATTTCACCAGCTATGATGAACCGGTCGACAGGGCGCGGATGCGCGAGCAGAGGATGGATCTGTACCAGCTTCCCGATTACCGGCCGCGGCTTGGCAGGTTTAACGGCTGGGGCTACGACCCGGCCGAACAGGAAAGCGAGACCTATACGGGCATGGGCATGGATATCAATGTCCACGACCAGTGGGCCGTTGAATCACCCGGACCGATTACCAATCGGGCCAAGGAACATCTTGCCGGTACGGATGTCGCCATCAGCCGCTATCGGGCGATGCTGCTCCGCACCATGGAAATCGCCGCCGACCCGGCGCGTCATGCCGAGCTTCCGATCTACCGTGCCGTTGGCGAACGATCGCTTGGACCGGAATGGCATGACAGCGTGATGCGCGCGGGCTGCGCGCGTGAAGACTGGCTTGCAGACTATAAACAGTCGCGCGACAAGGCGGGCTGGTAAATCATGGCCGGCTTTGCGACTCGGCATGGCGTCCATGATCAATCGGCGCGCCAGCGTATCGCCGAGATCATCCAACGCATCGAGGCTGACGGCATCAGGACAGTCCGTATCGGTTTCGCCGACCAGCATGGCGTGATGCGCGGCAAGTCCTTTGCGGCAAATCAGATTGCCACATTGTTCGAAGACGGCATGACCGCGCCCTCGAGCCTGTTGTTGAAGGATCTCGCACATCGCACCGTGCTGCCTGTCTGGAGCAATGAAGCAACCGGCCTTTCCGGGATGGCCGGCATCGGCGACATCCTGCTGATCCCCGATCCGGAACGATTCCATGTTCTGCCATGGCTTGACGACACGGCCTGGATTCAGGCCGATATCTATCACAAGGACGGCACGCCATCACCGCTCGACACGCGCGGGATCGCGAAACGCGCCGAAGCGGCGCTGGCCACCGCGGGGCTGCGGTTCCATGCCGGGCTGGAAATCGAGGCGCATGTCTACCGGCTTGCCGATCGGGCGCTGACCCCGTCCGACATCGGACAACCTGGAACGCCGCCCGATGTCACGATCCTGAACCGCGGATACCAGCTTCTGACCGAGCATTACGCCGACACGCTGGAACCTGTCCTGACACTGATTCAGGAAACCTGCGATCAGTAGCTTTTTTAAGCTCTAGAGGTTGTGAACGAGATCACGTTGTCGATTGCATCCTCTCCAAGCTGGGCCATCAGCAAACGATCTACTCCTAAAGCCACCCCGCTACAGGGCGGTAAGCCCGATTCAAGAGCTGCTATTAGCCGATCGTCTGGAACTGGTTCCTTCAAACCTCTGACTGAACGAAGCTTCAAATCGTTTTCAAATCGGCGACGCTGCTCGACAGGGTCTCGTAGCTCTGAATAACCATTTGCTAATTCAAGGTCGCCGAAAAGTAGTTCAAAACGATTCGCCACAGGCCGCCCTTTCGCATCATGTCTAATCTCCGCAAGCGCCGCCTGATCTTGCGGATAATCAAAAATGAAACAGAGGCCATCAATCTTTGGATCAATAAATTTAGCAAATAAAAGCTGAATGTAATCTGCGCGCGCCAAGCCTTCCGAACCTAAGTCGATTTTCTCGTAAACTTCAGC
>CAJWDO010000077.1 GCA_913031555.1 uncultured Alphaproteobacteria bacterium
CTGCGCCGACCAGATGTCTGGACAGCGTATGCTGAGAATGTTGCAGGGGGATGTCGGGTCGGGCAAGACGATGGTGGCGCTGTTCGCCATGCTTCACGCTGTTGAATCCGGCACCCAGGCGGCGCTTCTGGCACCAACCGAAGTGCTGGCGCGCCAGCATCACTCCACCATCAACGCCTTTCTGGCGCCGCTCGGCATGGAGGCACGGTTGCTTCTTGGTCAGGGGCGTGGCGGCGACCGCAAATCCGTTATCAGCGACCTTGCTGACGGTACGGCGCAGATTGTCATCGGAACGCACGCTCTGATCTCCGAAGGCGTGACCTATCATGATCTGGGCCTTGCCGTGGTCGATGAGCAGCACCGCTTTGGCGTGCGCCAACGGATCCTTCTTGGACAGAAGGGACAGGGCGTCGACGTCATTGTGATGACGGCGACGCCGATCCCGCGTTCACTGGCGATGACTGCCTATGGAGATCTCAACCAGTCACGGCTTGACGAGAAACCCGCCGGACGGTTGCCGATCGACACGCGCGCATTGCCGTTGGACAGGCTTGGCGATGTTGTCGCGCGGCTGCGGGCCGCGCTGGCAGCAGGGCGGCGCGCCTACTGGATCTGTCCGCTTGTGGAGGAATCGGAAAAAATTGACGTCGCCGCCGCCGAGGACCGCTACGCGGCGCTGGCAAATGCCCTTCCCGGCATCAATGTCGCGCTTGCACATGGCAAGATGAAAGCCGCCGAGCGCGACGACGCCATGCAAAGATTTCGTAGCGGCGAGGCACAATTGCTGGTGGCGACGACGGTTGTCGAGGTCGGGGTCGATGTTCCGGAGGCCAGCGTCATCATCATCGAACATGCCGAGAGGTTTGGTTTGGCTCAGCTTCACCAGCTTCGCGGGCGCGTCGGCAGAAGCGACACCGCGTCATCCTGCCTGTTGCTGTATCAGGGCCGTCTGTCCGAGACAGCAACGGCACGGCTTGATGTGATGCGGGAGACAAATGACGGGTTTGTCATCGCCGAGCGTGATCTGGAACTTCGCGGACCCGGCGAATTTCTCGGCCAGCGGCAGTCCGGTGTGCCTGAATTCGCCATCGCCGATCTGGCGGCGCATCAGGATTTGCTGGCGCTGGCGCGTGAGGTGGCGCGCGGCATGATCGGACCCGACAGTCAACCTGTCGACAAGGCGCAATGCGATCTGTTGCTGAGCCTGTTTGAGCGCGACAGCGCCGTCAGGTTTCTGGCCTCGGGCTAATCGGACTTGCCAGCGCCTCCTGCTTTGGCAGCCCGCCCCTTTTTTGCGGGACGTTTTGTGGCGGGACGTTTTGTGGCGGTCTTCTTGACCTGTGTCCGGCCAGCAGCTTTCGCACCGGCCTTCGTCTTGGCCTTCGTCTTGGCCTTGGCCTTTGTCTTGGCGGCACTCTTGCCGTTTTCCGGGGGGTGGACAATGCCGCCGGAGACGACAAGCTTCACTGCATCCTCAACCGACATTTCAAGATAGATGATCTCGTCACGCGGGCAGAACAGCAGGAAACCCGAGGTCGGGTTCGGCGTCGTCGGGATGAAGACGTTCACCATCTCGATATCGATATGTTCGGCCACCTCGCCTCTGGTGCCGCCTGTGACAAACCCGATCACCCACAGCCCGCGCCGCGGATATTCGACCAGCACCGCATCGCGAAAAGCATCCGACTGCGTCGAGATCACCGTTTCGAGGATCTGTTTGCTGGCACCGTAGATCGACCGCACGATCGGCATGCGGCTGAGAATTGATTCGCCAAGCCGAATGATCCAGCGGCCAAGAAAGCCCGCCGCGATGGCACCGATCACGGTGATCAGCATCAGGCCGATGATAAGGCCGGCGCCGGGGATGTTGGCAAAGACAAGCTGGTTGAACCCGGGAAGGATACTTGCCACCTGCCCGTCGATCAGCTCGATGGCAGCCCAGGTGATATAAACCGTCAGCAGAACCGGCGCGGTGACAAGAAGTCCGGTCAGAAACCAGGACCGCAGACGTCCAAGAACGCCGGGGCGTTTCACCGGTGTTTCTCCGGATGCATCGGGCATGTCAAAGTCCTTATCAATGGAATGGTGGCGTCGATGGGCCGTCGCATTCGATAATGCTGAGAAATGTCATTTCACGCAAGGGAATGACACGATATCTGCCAGCATGATTGCGGCCCCTCGCCAAACAGGCCAGAATATCGCGACGTCACCAACAGGGTTTTCACGCCAATGTCAGCCAGCCAGACACGATCCTCCGCCTCTGAGATACTTGAACAGCTTGACCGGATTATCGAGATCATGCGCTGCCTGCGCGATCCCGAGACAGGTTGCCCCTGGGATGTGGAGCAGGATTTTGCCACCATCGCGCCGTATACAATCGAAGAGGCGTATGAAGTTGCCGACGCTATCCAGCGCGGCGATGTGGATGACATCCGCGATGAGCTTGGCGATTTGCTGCTGCAGGTGGTGTTTCATGCCCGTATTGCCGAAGAGGCGGGCCTGTTCACACTTGCCGATGTGGCACGGGGAATCTCCGACAAGATGATCGACCGACACCCGCATGTCTTCGGTGATGAAACACGGCCCGAAGCCGCCCAGCAAAGCCGAAGGTGGGAAGATATCAAGGCGGCCGAACGGGAACGCCGCGGGCAAACCGGGGTGCTGGATGATGTCGCCGCCGGCCTGCCCCCGATGCTGCGGGCACTGAAACTTCAGAAACGCGCCGCGCGGGTCGGGTTTGATTGGCCGGATATCGACCGGGTGATCGACAAGCTGCATGAGGAAACAGCGGAACTCCGCGACGAACTTGCCCGGAAGTCGGTGGATATGGCGAAAGTCGAGGACGAGGTCGGTGATGTTCTTTTCGTCGCTGTCAATCTGGCACGGCAGGCCGGCGTCGATCCGGAAACCGCCCTGATGACCTGCAATGCCAAGTTCGAAAAAAGGTTCAGATATATTGAGCAACAAGTTGAAAATAATGGAAAAAATATAAAGGAAACATCTCTGGAAGAGATGGAAATGCACTGGCAGGCGGCAAAATCAGCCCTGTAAACGTACCTGGACGCTCCAAGACGCACGCTACAGCCAGACCCGTTCCCGAAGCGATGTCCAAGCCTGTCTGTCAGGCGCAATCATGAAGCCCCGTTCATAATCCGCGTTGAACGCCGCGCCATCATCGATCATCGCGGCGTGCGCGCCAGCCTCGCGACACAACAGATCAACCGGCGCATGGTCCCAGGGCGTGCAAAGCGAATGCAACATGAAATGCTGCCGCCCGCTGGCGATTTCCGTTCCCATGATGCCGCTGCTGCCGGCAAACCAGCGCCCAGGCAGGTTACGAAGGCGCTCACGAAGGATGTCACGGCGCGGCTGTTCCACCGCCAGAACATTGGCACTGCCGGTCATATCGTCTGTATGCCATGCCCGCGACGCAAGACTGAGCCGCTGGCTGCCGTCATCGTTCGTGACAATCGCACCATGCCCGGCCATCGCCGAATAGAGATTGTTCTGCAGAGGTACATAGATCCAGCTACGAACCGGCCGCCCCGCCTCCAACAGCGCCACCATGCAGCAGAATCTGTCATTACCTTTCACAAAATTGCCTGTCCCGTCGACCGGATCGATGGTCCACGCCACGGGCGCGGCGGCACGACTGCGAATATCAGGGTCCGCTGCGCAGGCCTCTTCGCCAATCACCTCACCATTAATCAGATCGGGAAGCCTCGGCGTGAGAAAAATTTCCGCCTCGCGGTCTGCAATGGTCACAAGATCGGTCGGGCTGGACTTCTCCTCGACCTCATCCTGCCGCAACCGGCCATAGCGCGGCATGATGAAACGCGCGCATGCCTCTTGCAGCAGCGCGGCGACGGCGTCATCAAGATCATCCGGGAAATGCGTCACAGAAACAGGAACCCGTTACTCACCATCCAGCTCAGCGACGGCGTGCGCATCGTCAAGCTCCTGAAGCTGGATTGGCGCCATTGGCATGATTGTCGAGATGGCATGCTTGTAGACAAGCTGCACATGCTGGTCACGCTTCAGCAGGATCGAGAAATTGTCAAACCAGGTGATGATCCCCTGGAGCTTCACTCCATTGACGAGGAACACGGTAACGGATGCGTGGGATTTGCGGACATTGTTCAGAAACAGTTCCTGAAGGTTCCGGCTCTTATCATTGGCCATTGATTATCCTCCTGAATGCAGTCTAGCCGGAACAGCATCACCGCACAACGTCGCGCTGCAGATCGGGACCGACAAAATGCCAACAATATGCCGGCAACGGGATCAGAAGAAATCGAGACGCACCGACAGCAGTTTTTCGACAATCGGGATTCGGCCGCGGGCGGCAAAGATGGCCACCGTATCGCCAGCCTCGATCACGGTATCACCACGAACCGCCATGACCTCGTCCCCCCGCATGATGCCGCCGATGGCCACACCCTTTGGAATTTTCGCTTCACGAAGCGATTTACCGACAAGAAGCGAGGATGGCAGTGCTTCCGCCTCAATCACCTCGCCAAGATCCTCGACCACCGGGTGAACATCGCGGATTTTGCCGCGCCTTACATGCTCAAGAATCGAGGATACGGTGATCTGCGACGGATTGATCACAGCGTCAACGCCAAGCGCCGACACCAGTGGGATGAAACCCGGCGTGTTGACCAGCGCCACTGCATGCATGGCGCCATTTCGTTTGGCCAGCAGCGCCGACAGGATATTGACCTCGTCATCATCGGTCACCGACACAAAGGTTTCCGTTGTGTGAACCCCGGCTTCCGCCAGAATACCACTGTCCAACGCGTCACCATTCAGTACACCGCTGCCACGCAGTCCCTCGGCAAGGGTGTGCGCGCGTGCAGGATCCTTCTCGATAATTTGGACCTGCGTATTCTCGAAATTCGCCTCGATTCTGGTGGCCAGCATCTGGCCAATCGCCCCACCACCGGCGATGACGACCGAACGTGCTTCGGGCTCTTCATGCGCAAAGGTCGCCATGGCGCGGCTCAGATGTGCCGCATCACAGACGAAATAGACACGATCACCGGCCGCCATCATTTCCGCACCGTCGCGTGGCAGAGACAATTTACCATCGCGGATGATGGCAAGAATGGTCATCGACAGATCAGGAAACAGATTGGTCAGGTGACGGATCGGCGTGTCGAGGATCGGGCTTTCATCGGTACATTGCACACCGACAAGATTCATCCTGCCTCCACACATATCCTTGACGTCGAATGCGCCCGGAACCCGGATCTGGTTGCCGACCGCGGCGGACACCTCGGCCTCGGGCGAGATGATATGGTCAATCGGCAATTGATCCGGTGAATAGAGATCACCATAGATCGGGTCCAGATAGGGTTGGTGACGTATTCGCGCGATCTTAACCGGGGTGTTGAAAATCGTGTGCGCCACCTGACAGGCGACCATGTTGATCTCGTCGGATTCGGTCACCGCGATCAAAAGCTCGGCATCGCGCGCACCAGCCTCGGACAGAATGTCGGGATAGGAGGCCGTGCCAACAACACCGTGAACATCGACCTGATCGGTCACGCGCTGGATTTTCTCCGCCGACGCGTCGATGACCGTCACGTCATTGTGTTCTTCCGCCAGATACGCGGCGATCCCGGCGCCAACAAGGCCAGCACCGCAAATAACGATTTTCATTCCTCTCCACCTTCTTCGGAGGACACTGCCCTGTCTGTCGACACGCCGAGCGAGCGCAGTTTACGGTGCAGCGCGGAACGTTCCATGCCAACAAAACCTGCCATCCTCGACACATTACCGTCGAAACGTTGTAACTGGGCGCTCATATATTCCGTCTCAAAGCCCTCACGAGCTTCACGAAGCGGCAAGGCGATCAGCGAATCCATATCAGAATTGCCGCCGGCAGGCGAGATGTTCTGGATTTGCGGCGGCAGCGCTTCAAGACCAAGCGGTTCCGACCTGTCGGGCGGCGCCATGATGATCATATTCTCGATCGTGTTCAGCATTTGCCGGATATTGCCAGGCCAGTGATAGCCCTGCATCGCCGCCAGCACCTCATCACCGAATTTGATCCTGGCAAGACCTGTCCGCCGTGAAACGATATCGACAAAATGCCTTGCAAGCGGCGGAATATCCTCGCGCCGCTCGGCCAGCGCCGGCATTGTCAGCGGTACCACTCCAAGCCGGTAATACAGATCGTCGCGCAGGTTTCCAGCAGCAATTTCGGCTGCCAGATCACGGCTGGATGCCGAAATCACCCGGACATCGACGGACACTTCCTTGTTGCCACCAACACGCCGGAAGCGTTGTTCAGCCACCGCACGCACGATCTTGCCCTGCGTTTCCAGCGGAAGATCGCAGATTTCGTCAAAATAGAGGGTGCCTTTGTGCGCCTGCTCGAACAGGCCGACAATGCGCCGGCTGGCACCCAGATTTTCCGACCCGAACAATTCAACATCGGCACTGTCGGCGCCAAGCCGTGCGCAGTTGGCAACAATGAACCTGGCGTCGCGCCGATCCGAATGGTGATGAATGAGGCGGGCCGCCAGTTCCTTGCCAGCGCCGTTCGGGCCACTGATCAGCACGCGGCTGGCGGTTGGCGCAATCCGCTCGATCGCGGACCGGATGGTCTTCATCGCCGGCGATACTCCGATCAGTGTCGGCTCGCTGTCCTCGCTGACCTTCTCGCGCAATTCGGCATTTTCGCGCTCCAGACGGCTGACCTCAAGGGCCCGCCGCACCATCAGCAACAGCCTGTCTTCCTTGAATGGCTTCTCGATAAAGTCAAAGGCGCCATTCCGGATTGCCTGCACAGCGGTCTCGATGGTGCCATGCCCCGAAATCATCAGGACCGGAAGTTCGGGATAGATGCCCTTGACCCATTCCAGAAGCTCCAGCCCGTCCATGTCGGAATCGCGCATCCAGATATCGAGGATGGCAAGGCCGGGCGGCTTGGCAGCAAGGATGTCACGCGCCTCGTTGATCTCGTCGTCTCCGATTTTGTTCCCCAGCATGTTGTTTAGTATGATTCGCTTGCGCGCGTGGTTGGTCGCGCGGTTGCAACAGGTCTTCTTCCCGTCCGGCGTCTCCATTTTCAATTCAAACTCGAGCACTTTGAGAATGTGCGTGCGGTAAAAGTTGTCAAACCCCAACAAATCTCTGAAAAAGTTGTCCACGACCGACTGTTTCGGAAATACGAGGATTTTCGGACGCGCGTCGTAGCGGTAGGCCTCGAGCACCTTGATCATGCCGTCGGTTTTACCACTTCCAGTTCGCCACGCCACCAACATGCGGTTCATCGGCGTGGACGGATTGATGAAAAACGACAGCGCACTCTGGTACGGGAACGGTTGTCGGGGTTTGATTTCGTC
>CAJWDO010000078.1 GCA_913031555.1 uncultured Alphaproteobacteria bacterium
GCCGCCGGCGCGGGCCAAGGCGATTGACTGGTTCGTCCCCTTGCCACCAAGCATGCGCTGATAATCCAGCGTTGTCAGCGTTTCTCCGGGTGCTGGAAAATGCGGCACCGTGTAAACAAGGTCGATATTGATAGAGCCGAGATTGAAGACCGTCATTGCCACTGCATATGGGAAATTGTACCTCGGACAACATTAGGGCAATCTTGACCATCGTCCAGAACTTTCCCCCGAGAAATCACATGGAGGCAGTGATATCATGGCGCGATCCCGCAAGATGAAACTGGCGCATGTTGAGGAATGTTTCGCGCGCCTCGCCACCGTCCTTCCCGAGCCGAAGACCGAGCTTTCTTACCGTGATCCCTACACATTGCTGGTGGCCGTGGTGCTCTCGGCGCAGGCCACCGATGTCGGCGTCAACCGCGCCACAAAGGGGCTGTATGCGGCCGCCGACACGCCGCAGACTATGGTTGATCTAGGCATTGACGGCATTGCCCATCACATCCGCACCATCGGCCTGTTCAACACCAAGGCGAAGAATGTTCACCGGCTGTCGGAAATGCTGCTGGAAACGCATGGCGGCCTCGTGCCGGATGATCGCGCCGCGCTTGAGGCGCTTCCCGGCGTTGGCAGGAAAACAGCGAATGTGGTGCTGAACGAGGCCTTTGGACACCCGACCATTGCCGTCGACACGCATATCTTCCGGGTTGGCAATCGCACAGGCATGGCACCCGGCAAGACACCTGACGCTGTCGAGGTCGAGCTTGTGCGGCGGGTCCCCGATGCCTGGAAAAAGGGCGCGCATCACTGGTTGATCCTGCATGGACGCTATGTGTGCAAGGCGCGCAAACCCGAATGCTGGCGCTGCACGATTGCCGAATTCTGTGGTTACAGGGACAAGACACCATCCGGTGACTAGCGGTGGTTGCCTTCAGTCGGTCCGTTCACGTTTGGCAAGCGCCCGGCGACAGGCAACGCTGTCGAGCGTGCCGCCAATGACAGGTGATCGCCACGCCCAATTGCGAACCTCCGGTTTCGTGGCGTCGGAATAGAGGAAATAGTCGATCACGCATATCGGGAACCTGTATTGCCAGGTTTCCACTGGCCCTTCGCGACGTTTGAAATCGGCATCACCAAGCCGTTGTTGCAAGCCCTCTGTGTCAAGTCCGATCAATGCCTGCGGCGCAAGTTCCGGTGGCGGCGGCGGCGGTGGAGGTGGAGGCGGTGTGGCAAGGGCAAGGTCGGTGGCGGCCAGGACTGCCTCATCCGTGATTTCGGCCTCGGTTTCAAAAGTTTCGGCACCAGATTCCGTCGTTACCTGCGGCGCGGGGTTGGCTGGCACGATGTCGGGTGTGCCGTCGGCATCGTTGGTCTGGTCATCGTCTCCCGAATTGTCTGCCGACGCATCTACAGGGGTATTTGTTGGGGCATCTGTTGGGGCGTTTGCGGCCTCGGTTACAGGCAGCCCTGCCGTCTGCTCATCGGCTTTGGTCTCAGGGGCCACCTCTTTCGCCGCATTGTCCAAGGTCACGGACTCTGCCGCTGCTTCTTGCGGGGTCGACAGGACATCATCTTGATTTGCCGTGGTCACGTCCGGATCGACGGTGGTGACATCGTCATTGTCGGTCTGCGCGCCGGTTTCCATGACGGCATCTGCGGCACCCTCGGACGCGCCGCTCACAACCGGGGCCGTTGTGGCGGGCGGCGCGGAGACCGGTGCGGTCGTCGCCGGCGGCGGCACCTGGCAACCGGCAATGCCGAAAGCCGTGATGGCCGGGATCAGAAAGGCAAACCGCATGACAGGACAGACACTGGAGTTGAGAAATATGCTCGGCACCTTAGACCAGCCGGTGGGCGAAGAGCAAACCACTTTCAACAGGCGGCATATCTTCACGGTCGTGTCTTTGTCCTTGCCCCGTTCCAAGCTATTCTCTAAACCGACGGGCGCAGTTCCCTGTCTTTGTCCTTGAGGGTTTTCATGTCATCACGAATTGACGTTCTCGCTGTCGGCAATGCCATTGTCGATATTTTTGCCACCTGTGATGATGATTTCCTTGCCGGGCATGGTGTCGGCAAGGGGATGATGAACCTTGTTGATTCCGCGCAGTCGGCGGCGCTGTATGCGGCCATTGACGATCCACGTGAGATTTCCGGCGGGTCGGCGGCCAATACCGCTGTCGGCATTGTCGCGCTTGGAGGCAAGGCCGGGTTTTCCGGACGCATTCATGATGACGAGCTTGGCCACAGCTTCATTCGCGATATTCATGAGGCGGGCGTTGTTTTTGGGGCCGCACCGCAGATCAACGGCTCGCCAACGGCGTCTTCGATCATTCTGGTTTCCGATGACGCAACCCGGTCTATGAACACCTATCTTGGCGCCTGTATCGAATTCACGTCGGATGACATTCGTCCCGAGGATGTTGCGGCGGCGCAGATTATCTATCTTGAGGGCTATCTTTTCGACGCGCCAGCGGGGCCGGATATTTTCGCCCATGCGGTGTCACTTGCCGCGCGCCATGATGTGCGCGTCTCGCTGTCACTGTCGGACCCCTGGTGTGCCGAACGGCATCGTGAGGCGCTTGGTCGGTTTGTCCATGATCATGTCGATATCCTGTTCGCCAATGAAGATGAGGCGGCAAGCCTGTGTGACAGTTCGACCGAGGCGGCCATGGACACACTCTGCGGGCAGGTTGAAGAGGCCATCATCACGCGTGGGGCTGACGGTGCCTTCGTCGGTCATCAGGGTGATCGTCATGATTTGGTGGCGCGTCCACTTGGCCCCGTGATCGACAGCACCGGTGCCGGTGACCTGTTTGCCGCGGGTTATCTTTATGGCCGCACGAATGGTCGTGATGCGCGCCAGTCCGGCATCATCGCAAGTCTTGCCGCCGGCGAGGTGATCTCGCATGTCGGGGCGCGGCCGGAAGCGGATATTGCGGCGCTGGTCAGGGCCGACGGTCTCTAGGAACCAAGATCAGCAGGAACGGGGGCCACCCCTAGCAACCGACCACCCCTAGCAACCGACCACCCTGTAGCAACCGACCTAGCGAAGTGCCTCATAAGCGGCCAGAGCGGCGGCCTGTACAAGGTCGTTCACCGAGGCGCCCATCTGGACGATCTGGAAGGGTTTTTCGGCACCAAGCATGATCGGGCCGACAACCGACCCTTCAGTCAGGTTCTGGATCAGTTCGAAGGATATGTTGGCCGAGTGGAGCCCGGGCATCACAAGGATGTTCGCCGGCCCTGACAGGCGGCAGAACGGATAGCGCTGCTTCATCAACTCATAATCAAGCGCGACATCGGCCGACATCTCGCCATCATACTCAAAATCGGGCTTGCGCTTGTCGAGGATCTCGATAGCGCGGCGGGCCTCAATGGTGATATCCGAATCCGGATTGCCGAATGTGGTGAAGGACAGCATGGCAACGCGCGGCGTGTGTCCCATCTGTCGTGCTTTCGCGGCAATGGCCTCGGCAATGTCGGCGATCTTCTCACCATCCGGGCGTTCATGAACGGATACATCGCCAATAAACACGGTGCGCCCACGCGATACGATCATCGAGGTGGCCATGAATGTCTTGCCCTCGCGCGGCGAAATCACCCGCGTGATCTGGTTGAAGCTTGGCCTGAAGGATCGGGTGACGCCGGTGACCATCGCATCGGCATGACCTTTCAGTACCATGCAGGCACAAAAGACATTGCGGTCGAGATTGACCATGCGCTGGCAGTCGCGGCGCAACGCGCCCTTGCGCTGCAGCTTGTCGTAGAGGAAATCGATATAGTCCTCGTTGTGATCCGACACCTTGGCGTTGGTGATCGGCAGATCCTCGGCACCTTCAAGGCCGAGCCGTTCAATGGTCTCGCGAATGCGATGCTCGCGCCCGACCAGTATCGGATCGCCATAGCCGGCATTGCGGAAGGCCAGCGCGGCGCGGATCACCTTTTCCTCTTCACCCTCGGCAAACACGACCCGCTTGCGGTTGGCGCTGATTCGGTCGAAGATCACCTGCAATGTCGAGGCTGTGGGGTCGATCCTTGCGGAAAGCTCGCGGCGATATTTAGTCAGATCCTTGATTGGCTTGCGCGCCACACCGCTGTCCATTGCGGCCTCGGCAACAGCCCCGGATACGGCGGAGATGAGGCGCTGATCGAACGGCGCCGGAATGATATATTCATCGCCATATTGCAGCATTTGCCCGCCATAGGCTTCGGCAACGGCGTCGGGAACATCCTCGCGGGCAAGCATCGCAATCGCCTTGGCGGCGGCGATCTTCATCTCTTCATTGATCTTGCTGGCACGCACATCAAGCGCGCCGCGGAAGATATAGGGAAAGCCGAGGACATTGTTGACCTGATTTGGATAATCGGACCGCCCGGTGGCGATGATGGCGTCGGGACGGACCTTCTTGGCCTCTTCCGGCATGATTTCGGGAACCGGGTTGGCCATGGCGAAGATGATCGGGCGATCGGCCATCGACCGGACCATTTTTGGGCTCAGCGCCCCCGCCACAGACAGGCCAAGGAAAACATCCGCGCCGACAAGCGCGTCTTCGAGTGTCCGCGCGTCGGTCGGCACCGCATGCGCCGATTTCCACTGGTTCATGGAGCCTTCGCGGCCCTGATAGATGACGCCGGTGCGATCGACCAGCGTCACATTCTCATGCGGCACACCCATGCTTTTGATAAGTTCGACACAGGCAATTGACGCCGCGCCGGCACCGTTCGAGACAACCTTGATATCCTTCATCTCGCGCCCGGTGATGTGAAGCGCGTTGATCAGGCCGGCGGCGGCGATGATGGCGGTGCCGTGCTGATCATCATGAAACACCGGAATTTCCAGACGTTCACGAAGTTGCTGTTCGATGATAAAGCATTCCGGCGACTTGATGTCTTCAAGATTGATCCCGCCAAAACTTGGCGCCAGCATGGCCACCGCCTCGACAAACTTGTCTGTGTCCCTGGTGTCCACCTCAAGGTCGATACCATCAATGTCGGCGAATTTCTTGAACAGGACCGCCTTGCCTTCCATCACCGGCTT
Organism: uncultured Alphaproteobacteria bacterium; assembly: GCA_913031555.1. GTDB lineage: Bacteria > Pseudomonadota > Alphaproteobacteria > Puniceispirillales > Puniceispirillaceae > UBA8309. Next base: position 5,036 of record CAJWDO010000078.1, read on the forward strand.
TGAGGCGGCGGCGCCGATATCGCCAAGGCCCAGCACGGCGGTGCCGTTCGAAATGACGGCAATGATGTTGCCTTTCGCCGTATAATCATAGGCGGTATCGGGATCGGCCTCGATGGCGAGACAGGGTGCGGCGACACCCGGCGAATAGGCCAGCGACAGGTCGTGCTGGCTCATCAGCGGCTTGGTGGCCGTAATCTCGAGTTTGCCGGGGCGCCCGTTGGCGTGGAAGCTCAGCGCTTCCTGATCAAGCTTTGACTTTTTTCTGGTCATGACACCGGTTATCTATTTCTTGTGGCTCAAGTTCGCCGCTGGTCAAAAACGATGAATGGCCGCGCACCGCACACTTTTTAGCGGTATAACATCACGAGACACGGACACGACCATGGTAATGGGGGAAACCAGAGGAAAACAATGACGTCATCAATAACAACATCTGGCTCGGCAAAAGTAAAGTCACCCACCCCGATGATTGCGCAGTATATGCGTGTCAAGGAATCGCACCCTGATGCCCTGCTGTTCTATCGTATGGGCGATTTTTACGAAATGTTCTTCGAGGATGCCGAGATCGGCGCGGCGACGCTTGGCATCACCCTGACGAAACGCGGCAAAAGCGATGGCGACGATATTCCGATGTGCGGCGTTCCCGTGCATTCGGTCGACGGCTATCTGGCCAGATTGATCGGTGCCGGTCATCGGGTGGCCATCTGCGAGCAGGTCGAGGATCCGGCAACGCAGAAACAGCGTGGCGGCAAGGGCCCGCTGAAGCGTGAGGTGATCCGTATCCTGACGCCGGGCACCCTGACCGAGGATGACCTGTTGCCGCCACGGGCGCATAATTATCTGGCGGCGCTTGGTCAGGCCGGCGATGCCATGGCGGTGGCCTGGGCCGACATGTCGACCGGGGATTTCGCCGTGCAGGAGGTGGCGGTGGAGCGGCTTGAGTCGGTGCTTGCCATGCTGGCCCCGGCCGAACTGGTTGTGTCAGCAGACGCCAGCACTCCCGAAGGCGTCACCACGCTGGGTCCGTGTCTGACCGAACAGGCGCCATCGCTGTTTGACTCGACCAGCGGCACGCGCGCTCTGTGCGGTTATTATGGTGTCGCAAGCCTTGACGGCTTTGGTCAGTTCTCGCGTGCCATGAGCGCCGCCGCCGGTGCGCTCCTTGGCTATATCGAACTGACCCAGAAGGGCAACATGCCCCGGCTCAGACCGATTCAGGCCATCACCGGGTCGGGCTATATGGAGATTGACCAGGCCACCCGCCGGTCGCTGGAAATCACCCGCACATTGTCCGGCGAAGTAAAGGGCAGCCTGCTGGCGGCGATAGATCTGACTGTAACATCGGCTGGTGGCCGGCTTCTTGCCGCGCGCATAGCCGCGCCGCTGGCATCGCGAGAGGCCATCATGGAACGGCTCGATCTGGTCGGCTGGTATCATGACCGGCCGGTGCTCGGCGATGAGCTTCGCGTAGAGCATCAGCCCACCGGCCTTCCGTTCGAGCGAAGTGACAGCCGCATCCAACGCCGAAGACCGCAAGCGACCAGCGATATACTTCTCGAGCGCACCCGCGCCAACGCTCGTGCCCTCGCACATCTTCGGTAGTGCCAGTCTAATGACTTCGTACTGCTCATGGGCGATGTGTTTGGCCTCCGCGACGCTCCTTAAATTCAGCTGGACCTCGGCGAGATGTTTTCGGCCGTCGTCGAGGCGCACGCTGACGTTCAAATTCATGTCACGGTAGCCGAGCGGCGTCGGACTGGCAAACTTGTTTTTTAATTGAGCGATCTCCAGGCCGAGGCCGCCACCGTCCAATTCGGTCAGCACCTTCAGTAGGTCAGTAGCGCTCCCGGAAAGGACCGTCGCGCGCGAGAGGTCCCGAAACTTCTCGGGATGTGGCACCCCATTCTTGTCGGTGTACTTGTCCGCGAGCTTCCTTTCTGCGGATCCACGCCCTTTGACGCCCGGATCCGCCACGTCGCCCGGCAGCGTCTTCAGCGCATCGACCAAAATTGTCTGCGCCAGCGATGCGTCGGCGTAGAGCTTGTCGAAGTCGGTCTCGTCTTGTATCAAGTCGAGACGTCGCTCCTTATACTTCTCGAGCTCGTGGATCCCAGCGACGCCGCGGACCGCCTCGTCGTACGCGCCCTTCGACCGCCGCAGCGGGTCCTCGAGGTCGGCGAACGTGTCGAGATTCTTCAAGCCCGGGAACTTCGCCTCGACCTCGTGCCGCAGCGAGTCCATCGTCACCTCGAGCTCGACGTGTTCCTTCGCGAGTACCGTCAGGTACGCGCGAACGTCTTGCCGGTTCCGTGC
>CAJWDO010000079.1 GCA_913031555.1 uncultured Alphaproteobacteria bacterium
AGGCCTCGTCAACGATACGGCGCGTTTCCGTATCAATGATGGATGCGGTGGCGTCAGAGACATTCTTCTGTTGCGAGACCGAACGACCAAGGAAGACTTCCTGCTCGTCGGCGTTGTAGGCAAGGAAGCCAAGCTTTTCAGACATGCCCCATTCGGTGACCATACGGCGCGCCATGTCGGTCGCCATGCGGATATCCGACGAGGCACCGGTCGTCACCCGATCCTCACCAAAGATGAGTTCCTCGGCGATACGGCCACCACAGGCGACACGGAGGTCGGCATAGATCTGTTGACGGGCAAGCGAAATCCGGTCGCCCTCGGGAAGACGCATCACCATGCCAAGAGCACGCCCACGCGGGATGATGGTCGCCTTGTGGATCGGGTCGGAGGCCGGGCAGTGCAGCGCCACCACGGCGTGGCCAGCCTCGTGATAGGCTGTGAGACGCTTTTCATCGTCCGTCATCACCATCGAACGGCGCTCGGAGCCGAGCATGACCTTGTCCTTGGCCTCCTCGAATTCCTGCATCGACACGGTGCGGCGACCCTTGCGGGCGGCAAGCAGCGCAGCCTCATTGACCAGATTTGCAAGGTCCGCACCGGAAAATCCGGGCGTGCCGCGGGCGATGATCCGGGCATCAACCCCTTCAGCCAGCGGCGTCTTGCGCATGTGGACCTTCAAGATCTTCTCGCGGCCAACAACATCAGGGTTCGGCACGACAACCTGGCGGTCGAAACGGCCGGGGCGAAGAAGTGCCGGGTCAAGAACATCCGGGCGGTTGGTCGCGGCAATCAGGATCACGCCTTCATTGGCCTCGAAACCATCCATCTCGACCAGCATCTGGTTGAGCGTCTGTTCACGTTCGTCATTGCCGCCGCCAAGACCCGCACCACGATGCCGTCCGACAGCGTCGATCTCGTCGATAAAGATAATGCAGGGCGCGTTTTTCTTGCCCTGCTCGAACATGTCGCGGACACGGCTGGCACCAACACCGACGAACATCTCGACGAAGTCGGAACCGGAAATGGTGAAGAAGGGAACATTCGCCTCGCCGGCAATCGCCTTGGCAAGAAGTGTCTTACCTGTACCAGGTGGTCCAACGAGAAGCACGCCTTTCGGGATTTTGCCACCAAGACGCTGGAACTTGCCGGGGTCCTTCAGGAACTCGACAACCTCCTCAAGCTCGGTCTTCGCCTCATCAATGCCGGCGACATCCTCGAATGTGACACGGCCCTGATGCTCGGTCAGCAGTTTGGCGCGCGACTTGCCAAAACCCATGGCACCGCGCGATCCGCCCTGCATCTGTCGCATGAAAAATACCCAGATGCCGATGAACAGCAGCATCGGGAACCAGGACAGCAGGATCGACAGGAAGCTTGGCATGCCGCTGTCTTCCGGGCTTGCGATGATCCGGACGTCATTGGCGTCCAGCACCTCTACAACGTCGGTGCCTTCAGGCATTACCGAAGTGATGACCCGGCCATTCTTCGCGGTACCCTTCAGATTACGTCCATCGATGACGACCTCGACAACCTGCTGGCCTTCCACTTCAGCTATGAAGTCGGAATAGGCAAGCTGGCTTCCGGGCGAAGTTGAGGACGGGCTCTGGAACAGGTTGAACAGCGCCAGAAGCGCCGCGCCGAAAATCAGCCAGATAATGATGTTGCGACCCATGTTGTTCATGGCTTCAACTTTCCTTCAAACAGGTTATCATCACATAACGCCGGCCGGCCGGTGGGGCATGACCGGAAATCAGTTGCGATATGCTGACATTGGCAAGCGATGTGGGCAAAAAACGTGCCGTCGCGTGGGTAGGGGTATCATCATGCATATCGACCACTTTTAAGTGGGGGTAGATCACAGCGTCGTCAAGAGTTTCAAGCACCGGCATGGATCGCCGCGCCAGCGACGGAAGCGCACACCATCCGGGAGTTCCTGTCCAGTTGCCGGCAGCCCCACTCCCGGCCTCACCAAGATGGCGGATGACGGCATCAACCGGGCTTGCAATCTCCCACATGCCCGCAAAGATCACCTTCTGGCCACCCCGTACCCGAAGGCGCGACGGGCGGCGTCCGATCTCGGCGGTTACAAGCCAGTCACCTTGATGTCGCGAGAAACGCGCCCCGCCAAGTGTTGCCGCCCTGCCATCGGCAAGCCGCGCCGCGAGATGGTGTAGCGCCGTGGTTGGAGGCGGGGCGGGCGGGCGTGCCACCTGCCCGATGACATACGCCAGCAAACGCGCCGCGACAACGAGTGGCAGGTCGGCAACGCCCACAGGCAGAACCATATGGCCTGATGGCTGAACCGCGGGCAGATATCCACCCTTTACAAGCGTCCGCAGCAACGCGCCGTCGATTGTGCCGGCGGCGCGTGCCAGACGCAGCAGCTGATCCGACATCGCGCTGCCGTGATCGGCCATAGCCGCCAGCTCGCCGCGCACCCGCACCCGCTCAAACCGGCGGTCGAAATTGCTTGGATCGCTCTCAAACCCGGCATCGCAGGCCTTACAATATTCGATCATCACGTCAGGCGACATGCCCAGCAACGGCCGCAGGATCATTACTCCGGCGCGCCGGGATACAGGCATCATCGCGGAAAGACCGGCCAGTCCGGACCTTCTGGATAGCCGCATCATCACTGTTTCCGCCTGATCCGCGGCATGATGCCCAAGCAGCAGGCAGCCATTCGCCCGGTGCGCACGCGCCAGCATCAAATCATAACGGCATTCACGCGCCCAGGCCTGAATCCCCGTTTGCGGGGCATCATCGCTGACGGTCAACACTTCCACCGTGATACCAAGACGGTGCATCCTGCCAGCGACACGATGCGCCTCAGCGGTGCTGTCATCACGGATGCGATGGTCGACAATCAGTGCTGTGTGCCGCAGATCATGCCGGGTAGCGTAATCCTGCGCCAGACAGGCCAGCGCCGTGCTGTCGGGACCGCCGGACAGCGCGGTAAAGAAATGCGTCGGGGATTCATGGTCTGCAAAGCCGTCGAGGCAATGCCGCATGGCGGCGTCAAAACCCGCCGTCAAAATGGTGCCGGCGGGTCTGGTGACGGCGCTGTCAGCCACCGCAGTTGGCGGCCTCGCTCAATGCCGCCAGCCGTTCGGTCAGCCGCTGTGACGGCTCCGGAACAACACTTGGCAGTTGCCGGTAGATGTCACAAGCCTGTTTGGGCGGTGCGAAGCGCGACACCGATTCCGCGACCCAGATTGTGGTGTCATTCAAACGGGCATCTTCGGGATAGGCGCGGCTGAATTCCGAGAAGGTCAGCGCTGCCTGTTCGAACTGGCCACGCAGAAACTGGATCCGGCCAAGCCAGAACAGCGAATCCGCCTCGCGCGGATGTCCAGCATTGAACTGGCGGAACTCGGCAAAGGCCGCTTCGGCGGTTTCAAGGTCGTTCTGCATGGCGCGCTGAAGGGCGAAATTATATTGTTCCTCGGGCGAGGTGTCGGGCAGGATTTCGGGCTTTGCCGGCGCCACCGCCACCGGTGCCGCCGGTTGCTGGGCCGGGGCTGTACTGCCCGCGCCAGCTAATGGCTGCGGTACAGCAGTTGTAGCAGGGGCCGCCATACCGGTGGCAGCGGCGCCGGCTGTATTATCGCTGCCGGGAAGCGCGCTACCGCTGGCAAGATCTGTCGCCTGCGGCTGCTGGCTGCCCTGATCAAGTTGGTCATTCAGCTTGTCAGCATTCATCTGCCAGGTAACTTCGCCGGTGGTGATGTCACGCTGCATTGATACCTCGGGCGACTCGCCCGCCGCGATGGTGTCATCCTGAACGGCCGCGCTGGCCAGCTCGTCACCGCCAAGCTTCATCAGCGTTTGCATGCGCTTTTCCATACGCAAAAGGCGAAATTCCATGTCGGAGGTGATCTCCAGAGTTCGCTCCATCCGCCGGCTTGCCATCGAAACGGCGTCAGCAAGACGTTCAACCTGATCGCGCAGGTCGCGAAGTTCGGCTGTCGTCGCGGTCTCGCCACTTGACGCGTTGTTGCCAAGCTGGGTCACCTGCATCTTCAGATTGCGAAGGTCGGTTTCCATCTGCCCACGCATTTCCCGAAGGTCGGTTTCCAGCATTTCAATGCGCTGGCTCTGGCGGGTCAGCAATACCGACGTGTTGGGAGACGCCGCGTCACCAGACCCGCTGGACGGCGCCGAGGTGCCATTACGCGTTTCCTGCGCCATAGCAGGCATCACGAAAAGCGAGGCGGCAATCAGACCGGAGATCAACATTGAACGCGCGGGCATTTGACGATCCTTTCGTCAACAGGACAGACATGTCTGAGATTTGTCTAACGGGCCTTTGAGGCACAATTTTGGCAAAAAAAGAGGAGCACACGGCCCCTCTTTCATTCTGTTCCTGTCCGGCTTCGGCACATACCGCCTTGGCGACTACCGTAGACCGGGATCAGCCCAAGGACCGCCGGCCAGTGCCAGTGACCTAGTTGATCACCGTGGCGGCCCGACGGTTCTTTGACCAGGCGCCGTCGTTCGATCCGGCGACAGCAGGGCGCTCCTTACCGTAGGAGATGGTCCGGATGCGGGCCGAGTCGACACCCTGCGCCAGCAGGAAGTCACGGGCAGCCGTGGCGCGACGCTCACCAAGGGCGAGGTTGTATTCACGCGTGCCGCGCTCATCACAATGGCCTTCAAGGGTGACGGTCAGCGCAGGGTTGGCGTTGAGGAACGCCGCCTGACGCATCAGAGTGCCTTCGGTGTCAGCCGTCAGGGCCGAGCTGTCATAGCCAAAATACACGGTGTTGCCGATGGCAGCCAGTGCGCCTTCGGCTGTTGCCTTGTCGGTGACACCGCCGGACGCGCTGCTGGCACTACCCGAAGAACTGGAGCTGCTGGACGAGCCGGAGCTACCGGACGAACCGGAGCTACCGGACGAACCGGAGCTTGACGAAGTCGAGGCAGACGATGCCGCGGTCGACGAGCTGGAATCGCCACTACTGTCAGCGGTTGTCTGGGATGCGGTCTCGCACGCAGCAATGAAAAAGGCGACTGCCGTAAGCGCAATCAGGCGGTGCAACATGGTTATGCTCCCTGTCTTTCAGTCCGGTCACTCAGTGATCCGGTTGGACGAATGTTTTCATGTCTTGGGTGATCAAACTGGCTGCTCTGGTCGACTTATCCTAAGCTGGAAAGTCCCCACCAGAAACCATTGAACCGCCAAGCATTTCGGTTCCGGGTTTCCCCGAATACTCAAATCTCAGACACTTACTAACCTAAAAAATCTTTGAATGGAAACAAAAACTCCATGACTCGATAGCATAAAACCTCGATTTCAGCCGTTCATGTCAGCGTCGCAAGGGTGACCAGGCCGGGTCGGAGGCGTCAGACGGCGTGATGATGCGCCGTTCGTTAAAGCCCGTGATGTCGACGCGGTACAGCGCCGTCTTGCCACCGCTGCCATCGGCCTTGAAGCGTTCCTGCTTGAAATACATAAGAACACGTCCATTCGGGGCCCAGGTCGGTGCCTCGACAAGAAAGCCCTGGGCAAGAAGGCGTTCGCCGGTGCCGTCGACATTCATGATGCCGATATAAAAGGTTCCCTTGTGCATTTTTGTGAATGCGATGATGTCACCACGCGGCGACCAGACCGGTGTTGCATAGCGCCCGTCACCGAAGCTGATCCGCTTGGTACCGGTGCCATTGCTGTTCATCACATGAAGTTGTTGCCGTCCGGCGCGGTCGGACTCGAACACAACGCGGCTTCCGTCCGGAGAATAGGACGGTGCGGTGTCAATGGAACTTGATTTGGTCAGCTGGCGGATGTCCTGCGTGCGCAGATCCATCTCATAGATATCGGTCAGGCCGTTCTGCGCCCAGCTCATGATCAGCTTGTCACCCTGCGGTCCGAAGCGTGGCGCGAAGGTCATGCCCGGAAACGAGCCGAGCCTCTCGCTGCGACCGGTCCGAATGTCCTGGATGTAGACATTCGGCTCTTCGTTGAAATAGTTGAGATATGCAATTTCCTGGGTGGTTGGCGAAAAGCGTGGCGTCAGCACAAGGTCGAGACCGCTGGTCAGGTATTTGTGATTGTGCCCGTCCTGATCCATGATCGCCAGACGCTTGATGCGGCTTGCCTGTGGTCCGGATTCCGCAACATAGACGATCTGCGTGTCGAAATAGCCAAAGTCGCCAGTGAACTCTTCATAAACGAGGTCGGCAATCTTGTGCGAGAGCTGCCGTAGAGCGTTTGGATCAGCGCTGCCGGTGCCGGAACTGAGGTTGCGCTCGGTGATGACGTCCCAGAGCACGAATTCGACCCGCATCTTGCCATTCTCGTCAACAATGGCCGACCCGACCAGAAGTCCCTTCGCGCCCAGAGGCGCCCAGTTGGCAAAATTCGGCTTCATTGCCGGCGAGCCCGGCGGGGCGATGAAGGCCGCGCTGTCAATCGGTTCAAAAAGACCCGAACTCAGCAGGTCGTTCGAGATGATGGTGGCAATTTCTCGCCCCTCATCCGTGACGCGCCCGTCGGCACCGGTGAAATCGGCGATCGCGATTGGTGTCGGCGCGACCATGCCCTCGGTGATCTCGATGCGAAGTTGCGCCGCCGCGCTTTCAGCAACCAGCAGCATGGCGACAAGCATCGCCACCAGACGTCTGGCAATCACGAAATGGCCAGACTGGCTGGGAACGGGAACGGAAAAAAAGGCCGGCATCATCTGAATTGACCCTATCTTGAGATGAATTTCGGGTTGAACTCGAAGGTGAATTCCTTGAGCTGATCATATTTCTGCGGCGGTATGGGAAGCGGCGAACAATCCACGATGGCTCGCTGCGCGGCGATTGCCGACGCCTTGAAGTAGGAATCAAGATTAAAGCGCAATGTGTCCCTGATCTCCGCTTTCAGAACCTTACCGTCCCTATTCACTGCCACAAATATGTCAACAATAAGAGTATCGTTGCCGGCCGCGCCAAGCGGCGGCTGCCAGCATTTCGACACATGCTGCTGAATGCGGGCGACATCGTCGATGCCAACCGGGGCAACGCTCTTTTTCGGCGGGGCCTTAACAGCGTTGCCGGCGACAGCGGACAATGTCTTGGTCACGGTGTCTGCGGCGACTTTGCGTTCCTGTGTCTTGCGCGCCTGTTCGGCATCATCCGCGGCGATCTTCGCCTCGGCGAGGTTCTGCAAAACGCCGGATGCCGCATCGGCGCGCTTCTTCTTGTCCTTCACCATCCGAACGCAGATCCCGAACGCAGCGTGTCGGGCTGGGGCTTGTGGGTGCTGACAGGATCCGTCTGAGGGTTAAATCGCAGAGCTTGTTATATGGGGGTGGGTGGCGAGCTTCCTAACTCCTTCCATTACCGTAGCATCGTATTG
>CAJWDO010000080.1 GCA_913031555.1 uncultured Alphaproteobacteria bacterium
GGCATCATGTCATAAAGCGCGTCATAGAGTGGCCGCAGATAGGGATCGACCTTTTCCTTCATATCGCCGGGAAGAAAGCCCAGACGCTCGCCAGCCTCAACAGCCGGCCGTGACAGAACAATCCGTTCGACCTCACGTTTCTTCAACGACTCGACTGCCTTTGCCACCGCCATATAGGTCTTGCCGGTACCCGCGGGTCCGAGGCCAAAAACCACTTCACGCTTGCGAAGAAGATCGAGATAGGCGGCCTGTCCCGGTGTCTTGGCGATGATTTTCTTCCGCCATGTCTCGAAACTCCGGCCCTGAGCCTGAGTTTTGGTTTGACCCTGAGTTTGACCCTGAGTTTGAACCTGACCGCTATCAGCGGCAGCATCACCGACCGCGACCCAGCGCAAGGCATCGCTGATCAGCGAGCCATCCTCGGGAATGTCCTCGCCACTGGCAAGCTGCCGGTAGATATCTTCAAGCGCGCGCCGCGCCGTCTTCACTTCCGGTGCCGGACCGGAAACAGTGATGCTGTTGCCAAAGCTGTCGAGCGAGACATCGAGCGCCTTTTCAAGGCGTGCGAGGTTGTGATTATGCTCACCGGTCAGCCTGGCAAGCGTACCATTATCCTCGAATTCCATGCGAATGGAGGTGGTTTTCACCGCCTTTACCATGCGAATCCGGTCATGCAACCACCCCAACCACGCTGTTCTGCCTTGCTTCGGTCACACGGCAGGAAATGATGCTGCCGACAAGATCCTCACTCGCCTCCAGATTGACCGCCTGCATATAGGGGCTGCGTCCCGCTACCTGTCCGGGGCGACCACCACGCCGCTCGATCAGAACATCCATCACCTGACCCTCGCTTGCCTTGTTGAAAGCCAGTTGCTGGGCATTCAGCAATTGCTGCAGGGTCTCAAGCCGGTCGGCCTTGACGTCCTCCGGCACCTGCTCGTCCAAGGCGGCTGCGGGAGTGCCGGGACGCGGGCTGTATTTGAAGGAATAGGCCGACGCATAGCCGACCTTGTCGACAAGGGCCAGTGTCTCGGCAAAATCACGGTCTGTCTCACCCGGGAAGCCTACGATGAAATCACCCGAGAAGGCGATATCCGGGCGCGCCTGACGAAGTCTGTCAAGCACACGAAGGTAAACATCATGGGTATGCCGACGGTTCATCGCGTCAAGAATATGATCCGAGCCCGACTGCACCGGCAGATGCAGATAGGGCATCAGACCCGGCACATCACGATGCGCCATGATCAGATCGTCTTCCATGTCCAGCGGGTGTGAGGTGGTGTAGCGGATGCGTTCCAGCCCGTCGATTTCCGCAAGCTCGCGGATCAGCTGCGCCAGGCTCCAGCTGCTGCCATCCGGTGCGTCGCCATGATAGGCGTTGACGTTCTGGCCAAGCAGCGTCAGCTCGCAGGTGTCGGAGCCGACAAGGCGGCGTGCCTCATCAAGAATGCCGGCTACCGGCCGCGAGAATTCGGCGCCCCGCGTATAGGGGACAACGCAGAAGGCACAGAATTTGTCACATCCCTCCTGCACGGACAGGAAGGCCGCCGGCCCGCGCGGCGCATGCTCACCCGGCAGCTGGTCGAACTTGACCTCTTCGGGAAACTCGGTGTCGATCACCCGCTGGCGTGAACCCGGGTCGATCGTGCTGACCAGTTCCGGAAGCCGGTGATAGGTTTGTGGTCCAACGACAATATCGACCCAGGGCGCGCGACGGGTGATTTCCTCACCCTCTGCCTGCGCCACGCAACCGGCCACCGCAATTGCCACATGACGACCTTCCTGGTCGCGCGCTCGATCTTTCATCATCCGCAGCCTGCCAAGTTCGGAAAATACCTTTTCCGAGGCCTTCTCGCGGATATGACAGGTGTTCAGGATCACCATATCGGCGCCATCGGCTGTGGATGTGGTGCTGTAGCCGAGCGGCGCCAGAACGTCGGCCATGCGGTCTGAATCATAGACATTCATCTGGCACCCGTAGGTCTTGATGAACAATTTCTTTGACACGATCGCGGCTCTTTTCCAGTAATTTGAAAGGTGCGGGATGGGCAAGGAGTTATCCCGATATATTTGCCGGGCTTTTCTATGCCGGTCGGCAGCAGGGGTCAAGCCGAACCCTGCCATGCGGGCCGCCATTGCAGGACCAGCGCGTCAACGCGGCCATGCGGGCGCCGGTAATAGTTACGCCGCCGCGCCACCTCGCCAAAGCCGAGTTCGGCATAGAGCGCCAGCGCCGCCACATTGTCAACAGCGACCTCAAGCGTGACCTCGGTGACCTTATCCACCGCAAGGCGGTGCAGTGATTCGCCCAGCAGACGCGATGCAAACCCGCGCCGCCGCGCCGTTGCAGCGGTGCCTGTCGAGACCAGGTCGGCCATGTCGCCAGCCTTCAGAAACAACGCATAGCTTGCCGGCATACCGCCATCAGGTGACAGCACGAAGCCCCGGAAAGCAGGCCTTGCATGAAGCACAACAAGGTCAACATGTCTCAGCGGATGCGCAAAGGAAACCGCCTCAATATCGGCAACGGCGTCAAGGTCGGCTTCAGTGAGCCCCCGAATCATGATCTGCTTGGTCATGATGTCCCGATTCATGTCTTGCCGGGACTTGCAGGCGCCGGACCCAGAAACGCCGGCGCAACATAGAGCGGGGTTAACGGTTCGGCGGGGTGACCGGCCTGCAAACGTTGTGCGGCCAGATTGGCAATCTGCAGGGCATCGACCGGCGGCGTATCCGGGACCCCTGACAAGGCGAGATCCGGAAAGGCGGCTGCCAGCGCCACTGCGCCGGGGCCGATGACCACGGCGGCCTGCCAACCTTCAGGCATCACCTGCCCGCTATCAGGACCTACATCCTGAATGGATGGCGCCGTTTCAATGGCCGGATCAAACATCTGACAGAAATAGCTTCCGCGCCGAGTATCGGCAGTGGCGAGAAGATGTCGGCCCGCAAAGTCGGGCTGGCTGGTGCGCGCCGCATGCGCCATCGCGGCAAGACATGACACACCGATACCGCTCGCCTTACTGGCGAGCGCGAATCCCTTCGCCGCAGCAAGGGCCACCCTTATACCGGTAAATGATCCCGGGCCACGCCCGGCGGCAACATGGGTGAGTGCACCGCCGGTCACCCCGGCTTGCGCCATCACCCGGCGAGCCAGTTCGGTCACCACCGCGGCATGGCCATGCCGCGCCGCGTGAATTTCCTGCCAACGCTGCCCGTCGGCGCACAAAATCGCAGCCGATGCCTGATCAGCGCTTGATTCCAGCGCAAGAATGACAGCTTCACCCGGTAATTCAGACATGGGCAACTCAGACATGGGCAACTCAGACATGGGGGAGTCGGACCTTTCCTGGCATCACGTCCTCAACAACAACTTTCGGCAGTCACTTTCAGCAATCTTGTGATATCAGCCGTTCGGGACAGCACATTAAAGACCCTAACAGAGCAAACTGCCTCTGGTCGGACAATGTCTAGCACAGTATGGTGGGCGCTTCACCCATCTGCCCCGGTCGCAGACGCAACCCCGGACCAAGTCAATGATCTCCATTTCCCCTGCTATTCGACTGTTCCTTTTACCGATGCTTATGGCCAGCATCCTGATTGGCTCCATTGCCACGGCACGTGCCGCCGATCACGCAACCATTCTCATGTATCACAGGTTTGGCGAGGACAAATACCCGACAACCAATGTGCGGATCGAGCAGTTCGAGGAGCATCTCGAAATTCTTGCCAGCGGAGAATATTCCGTCTGGCCACTGCAGGATATCATCAGCAATCTTCAGGCCGGCAAGCCGGTTCCCGACCGTACCGTGGCGATCACCATCGATGATGCCTATCTGTCGGTCTATGAAGTGGCGATGCCACGGCTGAAGGCGCGTGGCTTCCACGCAACACTGTTTGTCGCCACCCGCCCTGTTGACCGCGATCTGCGCAATTACATGGACTGGGATCAGCTTCGCGAATGGCAGGCTGCCGGTTTTGACATCGGTAGCCAGACACAGACCCATCCGCATATGCACCGGCAATCAATCGAGGTCAATCGCGAGGAACTGAAGGTCAGCAATGACCGGTTTCTTGCCGAGCTTGGCATCCGGCCGACGCTTTTTGCCTATCCTTATGGTGAGTATAATCTCGGGGTAATCGATCTTGTAAAGGCTGCCGGTTTCGAGGCTGCCTTCGGACAGAATTCCGGCGTTGCTCACGGCTATGACGGGTTTTTCGAGCTGCCACGTTTTGCGATGAACGAACAATATGGCAACCGCGAACGCCTCGAACTGGCGATCAATGGCCTGCCTCTGAAGGTCGGAGAGATCGTGCCGGCAGATGTCGTGCTAGGTGAGAATCCCCCACTCTATGGCTTCACGCTGGCATCCGACATGGATCAGGAGCGCCAGCTTCGCTGTTTCAACAGCAAATATGGCAAGCTTGATGTCGCCATCATCGGGCGCCGGGCCGAAATCAGAATGCCGGGACCGCTTGTCGGCAAACGTGCCCGCGTCAACTGCACGATGCCGGGCCCGGACGGTCGCTGGCGCTGGTTCGGTCGGCAGTTCCTGACAGAATAGCCCCGGCACCAAAACCACGGCACCAAAACCACGGCACCAACAACGCCTGTTCCATCAACCGTCTTCCCCCATCGGCGCGGTTAACGGGAGGCTGGCGGATCAGCGTAACCTCGCCGCCTCATACTGCCCGAGATCATTCGAGCGGATCAGCGTTTTCAGCTTGGCGACATAGACCTCGCCGATCTCGGCATAGCCATCAAGGAAGTTTGACAGCTGATACCCGAGGTCGGACTGCGTTCGCCCTCGCAACAGATGCCGCCGCGCGCGGAAGGCGGCATATCGGGGATGCGTGTTCAGATTGTGCATGTAGGCTCTTACAGAGCCAAACAGGTTGGGAAAGCTGCGGACCACCGCCTCGCTGTTAGAGGCGCGCGCCGGCTTCAGCCCGGCATCCTTCTGCCAGGCCCACTGACCGAACAGGGCGTTCCCCTGCAATGCGAAACGTGACGTTCCCCAACCCGATTCGATAGCCGCCTGCGCCAGCGCCAGCGACACCGGAACAAAATCGGCGCGCAGCAGCAACTGTCTTTCGATATCGGCAATTGGTTTGTCCCCGGTCTCAATTCGATAAAGCCGCGCCCAGCGTTCCACTGTTGCCTGATCACCTTGCATTACAGCCCGCTCAATGGCTTTGCGGCGTTGCGAGATTTCCTCATTGGCCGCCAGTATCAGCGGCAGGGTGATGCCAACAAAGCTCTCCTTCTGGCGCTTCACCGTCAGCGTAACATGCGATTCCGGGATCTGCTTGGCGAAATCACGCGTGACCACAACCGGCGGCGATGACACGCCGGGAACATCCGGAACCTTGGTCACGCGGGGTGCAAGTGACGCCATCTTTGTTTCCTGTGGCGCGGGTGTTTCCGTTGTGGCGGCGGATTCCGTCAAAGGCTCTGGCCGCACTTTCCGCGCGGCCACGGCAGGCTGTTCCGGTTCCACATTTGTTGCCACGGCAGTGCCACCCACTGGAGTGTCGGCCGGGTTTCCAGTCGGGTTGGCAACTGGCAGGCTGGCAACGTCGGCAGGTTGGGATTCGGGCGCAGGCACCAACACAATCCGCACCTCGGCCATTGAATCTGCCGTTGAATCTGTTGCTGTATCTGTTGCTGTATCTGCCGGCGGGAAAATCACCGGCTCGAACTCCGATTCTTTGCCTGACAGCGCGGTCACCGGCGTGGCCATTTCCAGATGATCTGTGCCAGAGGAGTCACCAAACCATTGCGGTGGCTTCAACTGGAACAGCCCCGGACCCATCACCCCAAGCACCATGAACAGCATCGCGGCGCGAAGAAGGTGTGTGTTATTGATGACAATTCCTGTTGCCTGAGGCACGACAAATCCACTGACGAATTTTACGGAGAAATCACCGGCGTCGGTTGATGTCTAGAAGTCTGCGGCGCGGACCTCACGCACATTGGGGATGTAGTGCCGAAGCATATTCTCGATCCCCATTTTCAGGGTTGCGGTCGAGCTTGGGCATCCCTGGCAGGCACCCTGCATCTGCAAGGTCACAACACCATCATCGAATCCCTGGAAAACAATATCGCCACCATCCATGGCAACGGCGGGCCGGACACGGGTATCAAGAAGCTGCTTGATCTGTGTCACGATTTCGTCTTCATCCTCATCCACCACGTCGGCACTGGTCTCGCTCTTTTCAACAACGGGCATGCCGGAAGCATAATGCTCCATGATGCCAGCCAGAATCGACGGTTTCAGCGCAAACCAGTCAAGCGCCTCTTCCTTGGTAACAGCCACAAAGTCACCACCAAGAAAAACCCCTCTGACACCATCAACCTGGAACAGGCGACGCGCCAGCGGCGAATTGGCGGCGCTGTCAGCAGCCGGATAATCAGCTGTGCCACTGTCCATCACCGGTACACCGGGAATGAATTTGAGGGTTGCCGGGTTCGGCGTATCCTGCGTCTGAATGAACATGTCTGTCTGTCCTCTTCGCACCTGCGGCATCTGCCGGACGGGCACGGAAAATTGTAGATGTATGTCCTGACCAGCCTTGAACTGGCCCTACCATTGAACCGATTCCACGACTGAATCAGTCCCTTGACTAGCATGACAATATATTATGTTAAACTAGCACATTTAAATGGCCCAAATGTGGGAAAATTTTCTTTGCTACAAAAATCGCCGTGAAATCAGCGATTGCCGGCCGGCCCAAGGAACCCAACAATCTCATTGACCTGCGCAATAATCGGTGCAGCGATGGCCTCGGCGCGCATCGCGCCATCATCAAGAACAGCATCAATATCGCCCGGATTGGCAAGCAAACGGCGCATCTCCTGGCCCATTGGTGACAGCTTCGCGACAGCAAGCTCGGCCAATGCCGGCTTGAAATCACCAAACCCGCGGCCCCCGAATTCCCGCAGCACCGTCTCGACATCGCTGTCAGCAAGTGCCGCATAAATGCCGACGAGATTCTGCGCCTCCGGCCGGTCTTCAAGCCCCTCTGCCTCTGACGGCAAGGCCTCGGGATCGGTTTTCGCCTTGCGGATCTTCTGCG
The DNA here is from genome assembly GCA_913031555.1 of uncultured Alphaproteobacteria bacterium. Lineage (GTDB taxonomy): Bacteria > Pseudomonadota > Alphaproteobacteria > Puniceispirillales > Puniceispirillaceae > UBA8309. Next base: position 7,081 of record CAJWDO010000080.1, read on the forward strand.
CGATCAGATCGTCATCATCGGTCAGGTTGATCCGCGAATTGTCCGATGCCTCGGACTTGCTCATTTTCGAGCTGCCATCGCGAAGACTCATCACCCGCGTTGCGTTGCCGAAGATCTGTGGTTCGGGAAGCGGAAAAAACTCTACGCCATAATGCATGTTGAAGGATTGCGCG
>CAJWDO010000081.1 GCA_913031555.1 uncultured Alphaproteobacteria bacterium
CAGCCATTTCAACAGACATGCGCAGCGCCGCCTCAGCGGTGCGTTTCCCACTTCGTGTCTGCAGCATGTAGAGCTTGCCCTGCTCCACGGTGAACTCGATATCCTGCATGTCGCGGTAGTGACGCTCCAGCGTCTCCACGACCGTCTTGAACTGGCCGAACACCTCCGGCATCGCCTCTTCCATCGACAGATCATCACCGCCGCCATTCGCACGGGCCGCCACCGTCAATGGCAGCGGCGTGCGAATACCCGCGACGACATCTTCGCCCTGGGCGTTGATCAGATACTCGCCATAGAAGGCGTTTTCGCCAGTCGAAGGGTCTCGGGTGAAGGCAACACCGGTGGCGCAGTCATCCCCCATATTGCCGAACACCATGGCCTGGACATTCACCGCCGTGCCCCAGCTTGCCGGAATGCTGTTGAGCCGGCGATAGGTGGTCGCGCGCGCATTCATCCAGCTGTTGAACACGGCACCGATGGCGCCCCACAGCTGGTCATGCGGGTCCTGCGGGAATGGCCGGCCGGCCTCTTCCTCGACAATCGTCATGTAGGTGGCGACAAGCGTTTCCAGATTGTCGCCTGTCAGACCAGTGTCATCAAAGACGCCACAGCGAAGCTTCAGCTCCTCGAGTTCGTCCTCGAACAGCCCGTGATCAACCTCCATCACGACATCGGCATACATCTGGATGAAGCGGCGATAGCTGTCATAGGCAAAGCGCTTGTCATCGGCGCGCCGGGCCAGCCCCGCAACCGTGTCGTCATTCAACCCGAGATTGAGCACCGTATCCATCATCCCCGGCATCGAGGCGCGCGCACCGGAGCGCACCGAGACCAAAAGCGGGTTTTCAGGGTCAGCGAAGCGGGCACCGGTCTCGGCCTCGATCCGCGCCACCGCGTCGGCCACCTGCCCACCAAGCGTTTCGGGATAAGTGTGGTTATTGTCGTAATAGCGGGTGCACACCTCGGTCGTGATGGTGAAACCCGGCGGCACCGGCAGGCCGATCCCGCTCATCTCCGCAAGGTTGGCGCCCTTGCCGCCAAGCAGATTGCGCATGCTGGTGTCACCATCACTGCCCTTGGCGCCAAAACTGTAAACCCACTGAATCGAACTGTCGTTCATCGATCCGTTACCCCTCTAGTCTGGAGAAATCCGCGACCCGTTGCATGGCCTGTCTGACCATGGCCAGAAGACCGAGGCGGTTCAATCTTGTCGCCGCGTCGTCATGATTGACCACGACGCCATCAAAGAACCTGTCGATCGGCTGACGCAGGCCACCAAGCGACTGCATTACAGCAAGAAGCTCGTCACGGGTCTGCATCTGCGTGCCGGGCTCCGGCAGCGCGCCAAGCGCCGCATGAAGTCCGGTTTCGGCATCCTCGACAAACAGGTGTGGGTCTGAAGTGGGGGAAAACACCTGTTTGGTCTTGCTTTCTTCGGCCTCGAGAATACTTGCCGCGCGACGCCAGCCGGCCACAAGGCCCGCACCGTCATCACCGGCAAGAAAGGTGGACAGGGCCGCTGCCCGGTCGGCAAGGCCCAGAATGTCATCATGGCCCAGCCCGGTGCCGTCACCAAGCGCCGCCGCGACAACATCATGGGCAAGGCCGGTTTCGCGAAGGCTGACACGCAGCCTCTCGCGAATGAACGGCTCAAGTTCGGGGTCAGGCGCGGCGAAACCATGCGCGGCGGCGGCCTTGGCCAAGACCGGCAGAAGCGGCATTCTGATCCGCGCCTCGAGAATGATCCTGATGATGCCAAGCGCGGCACGGCGCAGCGCAAACGGGTCCTTCGACCCGGTCGGCCTGGCACCAACGCCAAAGAACCCGACAAGGCTGTCGATCTTGTCGGCAAGCGAGACAACGCATCCCTCGGGGCTGGCAGGCAGGGCATCGGACGGACCCTGCGGGCGGTAATGCGCCGCGACGGCTTCGGCGACGGCATCCGCCTCGCCATCATTGCGGGCGTAATAGCCCCCCATGATGCCCTGCAATTCAGGAAATTCACCAACCATGCCGGTGACAAGATCGCCCTTGGCAAGACGGGCCGCGCGCACCGCCATATCGGCATCGCATCCGTCAACAGAGGGCGCCATCGCGCCGGCGAGTTTCTCGAGCCGTGCCACCTTGTCAGCAACGCTGCCAAGCCCATCATAGAAGGTGACATCAGCGAGCTTCGACAATCGTGATTCAAGATTGTTCTGGTTGTCCTCCTGCCAGAAGAATTCGGCATCGGCCAGCCGCGCCCGCAATACCCGCTGATTGCCGGCAAGAATCACCGCGTCGCGCTTCACATCGGCCAGCCTGTTGCTGATCACGACAAAGCCGGGTTGCAGGGCGTTGTCGGCGTCGCCGGTTGTCAGATATTTCTGATGTGTGCGGATCGACGCCTCAAGCACTTCGTCAGGCAGTGCCATGAACCTGTCCTCAATGGCACCAAACAACGGCGTTGGCCATTCGACAAGGCCGCATATCTCATCAATCAGCGCCTCGTTCGGGCGCAGCACCGACCCGGCCCCTGCTGCCAGATCGGTCGCCCCATCCAGGATCGCCTGCCGACGTTCGGCCCGGTCGACCATGACATGGGCAGAGCGAAGTCGCGCCACATAGTCGCCAGCGCCAGTGATGCCGGCAAGGTCGATATCATACGGGCTTTCAAAATAATGGCCACGGCTTGCCATGGTGAAATCCAGAGTGGCCCCACCAAGGTCAAGTTCGCCGGCAAGCGCCGCGCCACCAAACAACAGATTGACGCGGTGCAGCGGCCGCACCCAGCGGAACCGTGTGCCGCCCCATCGCTGGCTCTTCGGCCAGGGAAACTCTGTCAGGACGCCGCTGACCATGGCAGGCAGCAGGGTGGCGGCATCAACGCCCTTTTTCTCTATCCTGGCGAACAGGAAGCGACCCTTCGGCGTATCTTCCTCGACAAGCTGGTCGCGGTTAAGACCAGTGGATTTCAGGAACCCGTCGATGGCCTTGTCAGGCGCATCGGCACGCGGGCCACGGCGCTCCTCGCTGATATCAGGCTGACGTTCGGCAACATCATCGACGTAAAGCGCCAGATGACGCGGCGCCACAAACCCGCGCGCGGTGCCATGCGAAAGTCCGGCATCATCAAGCCGTGTCAGCATCATCCGCTGCAAATCGGCCATCGCACGGGGCTGCATACGGGCGGGGATCTCCTCGCAGATGATTTCGATCAGAAGGTCAGCCATTCTCACCTCCCGATGTCTTGTCATCGCCGTCCTGCCCGATCCAGGCCTCGCAGCAACCGCGCGAAAGCGCCCGCACGCGGCCAATATACGCGGCGCGTTCAGTCACCGAAATAACCCCGCGGGCGTCAAGAAGGTTGAACAGGTGGCTAGCCTTCATGCACTGGTCATAGGCCGGAAGGGCCAGCGGCGGGCTTGCGGCCAGCAACCTGTTACATTCATCCTCGGCGTCCCGGAAATGCTGGAGCAGCATATCCGTCTCGGCGTGGTTGAAATTCCAGTCCGAGAATTCAACCTCTGCACGATGGAAAATATCGCCATAGCACTTGCCACCCCGGTCGCCGGGTACCCCGTCCCAGTCGAGGTCATAAACATTCTCGACCCCCTGGATGAACATGGCCAGCCGTTCCAGACCGTAGGTTAGTTCCAGCGGCACCGGATCGCATTCCAGACCACCAACCTGCTGGAAATAGGTGAATTGCGAGACCTCCATGCCATCGCACCAAACCTCCCAGCCCAGCCCCCAGGCGCCAAGCGTCGGTGATTCCCAATCATCCTCGACAAAGCGGATATCGTGGGCGGCAGGATCAAGGCCGATGGCGGCAAGACTGCCCATATAGAGCGCCTGCGAATCCGGCGGTGATGGCTTGAAGATCGTCTGGAACTGGTAGTAGTGCTGCAGCCGGTTCGGGTTCTCGCCGAAACGCCCGTCAGTCGGGCGGCGCGAGGGTTGAACATAGGCGGCACGCCAATGGTAATCCGGGCCGAGCGACCGCAGCGTCGTCGCCGGATGAAAGGTGCCGGCGCCGACCTCCATATCATAGGGCTGCAGGATCACTGCGCCCTTCTCTGCCCAGTATGCCTGAAGCTTGAGAATGATGGACTGGAAGTCCAACCCGGGCTGGGTCGTAAAGGTTTTGGCCATCCGGCGATTTTCCGATGAATAGATGCCCGCAAATTAGCCGCAAAACGGGACGAAATGCAATATGTTGAATCCGCGCAGGCGGCAATGGGTCAGGAGATGTAGGGACAGCTCTCGCGCTCGCATGGCTCGCCCGCCACCCAGGCACGGCAGACCGCGCACTCCTCGAGATCGAGCGCACCGTTGCCGGTGCGGTCCCCGGGCTTGTCGGGCGGTGCGTCGCGCGGGCCGCCACCGCGCCGCTCCAGCAGGCGGAATCCCATCCAGACGGCCCACAACACGGCACCAAGGGCAAGAAGCTTGGGAAGCGAGGGTATCATCGACGCGAATCTCCACTTTTCAGGCCAGTCAATTTCCAGGCCAGTCAATTTCCAGGCCAGTCAATTTCTAGGCCAGTTACTTTTTGTGCATGTCGGATCATAGACCGTATCGCGACAGGTGCGCGCGCTCAACCGCCAGTTCGACAGCCTCGTCAACGGCCCGCGCCGCCACCGCGCCGCCAATGGCATGGCCAAAAGCGCCTGGCAGCCCACCAACGCCGCCAAACAGGCGTTTTTTCGGCTGGATCGAGAGCAGATCAACCGACTCGCCAAAGCGTTCGGTCACCAGCCGCCGACATTCCCCGATACCGTCAATCAGGCCAAGTTCAACCGCCTGCTGGCCAGTCCAGAAGGCACCGCTGAACAGGTCATCATGATCGCCGGTCAGCTTGCCGCCGCGCCGTTCGACAATATGGTCGATGAATTGCCGGTGGATTTCCAGTTGCAGTGATTTCAGTCGTTCGACATCGCGGTCCGATTCTGGCTGGAACGGGTCGAGAATCATTTTGTTGTCGCCGGCGGTATAGACCCGCCGGTCGATGCCGATGCGCTCGATCGCCCGGTCAAAGCCGAAACCGGCAGACACAACGCCGATCGAACCGATGATCGAAGCCGGGTTGGCATAGATTTCGTCGGCACTGGCGGCAAGCCAGTAACCGCCGCTGGCGGCCACATCCTCGCAAAAGGCAAGTACCGGCACATTGGCCTTGCGGGCAAGGTCGCGGACCCGCTGCCCGATCAGCGAAGACTGTACAGGCGAGCCGCCCGGGGAATTGATGATCAGAGCCACCGCCTTGGCATTCCTGATGGAAAATGCCTTTTTCAGCTGCGGTTCAACAGCCTCAAGCGAGATGCCACGCCGCAATCCACCGCCGCTGGCGATCACGCCCGACAGCCGCACCACCGGTACAACAGCGCGTCGACGACGCCAGAACATCAACCGCGACAACACCCCGCTAGGCCCCGCCACCGGCATCGCCGCGCCGCCGCATTTCGACAAGCGGGCGCGCCGGATGAATGACTGGCAACGTCGTGCCGCCCATCACCTGTTCGGCGGCATCGGTGAAACCGCCATCATCGCGGTGCAGGACAAGCCCCGGAAGAACGGCGCCCGGGCCGGTAACATCGCGGCGAACCTGAACAATCACGCGGCCTGCCGGGCTGGAATGGCGTGGCCATAGCGGAAACAGAACAGCCTCGCCGGCGCCGTTGGCGTCAAACAGGCTGATCAGTTCCGGCACCCGGTCGGCACGGCAGATAAAGGTGATCTTGGCCCGCGGCTTGGCGGCCCAGACCGCCGCCTTAACCCAGTCCTCCATTTCGGTATTGTCACCCATATGCGCCATCGCACGGGCCTCGTTCCGCGGCTTTGTGCCGTGTGAATTGTGATAGGGCGGGTTGCTGACAACATGGTCAAAGCTGCCGGCAAGAACCGGCGGCAACTCACGAATATCCGTGGTCAGCACGCGCACCCTGTTGGCAAAGCCGTTTATGGCGGCGTTTTCCCCGGCGATCGCGGCAAGATCGCCATGCTTCTCGACAGCCGTGACCTGGATTTCGCGCAGCCGGTGCGCCATGCACAGGCAGACGCCGCCGACACCGGCGCCAAGATCGAGGATGCGTCCGCTGTCAGTGGCCACCGACGCTGCCAGCAGCACGGCATCCGTACCGACGCGATAGCCATCGGCAGGTTGCGTGATCTTGACCGCCTCGTTCAGCAGATGGTCATGCGTGACCTGCATCATCCGCATATCGCTGTCCGCGGCGTCGCTCTTCGCCTTGTCAGTCATGGTTGAACCTAATCATCGTAGAATTCCTCTGCGTCGCGCAGAATCGTCTCAGCCGCCAGTTTTTGCGCCGGCGATACGGCAAGCCGTCGAGGAAACGCCCCAATCCCGGCCTCTAGCGCCGAAATGTTGCCATCGAACACTTCAGTGTGGATTCCCGAATTCGCCAGCAGCGCCTGTAGAAAGGACAGCCGCACGGCATTGGTTGTCCGGACCAGCGTCTTCATCTCACAGATATGCGCCAAAAGCCCGCATTAGCCAAGACCTGTCGCAAAAAAACCGCTTTCCGGCCATGCCTGCGGCGAATTGGCAAACCGGCTCCCCGGAAGTTGATTTTACTTGCCCCGGCCGGTGTGACGGCGATACTGGTACAATCAAGAAAATCTGGATTTCATCCGAACATGAAGTCATCTCCCGCCATACCCGCCGGGGCCGAAGCGCCGTCGCTGGAGCCACTTGTCACAATGCTGGTGGCCGACATGGAACGGGTCAACGCGACAATCATCGCGCGGATGGACAGCGACATTCCCCTGATCCCGCAGCTTGCCGGTCATCTGATCGCGGCCGGCGGCAAGCGCATGCGCCCGATGATGACGGTGGCGGGCGCGATGCTGGGAAGCCGTGATGCCGCCGCGCGCGAGCCTGCGATCAAACTGGCGACGGCAGTTGAGTTCATCCATTCGGCGACGCTTCTGCATGATGATGTGATTGATGAATCGGGCCTTCGACGCGGCCGCGAGACGGCGAATGCGCTGTGGGGGAATGATGCCTCGGTACTGGTCGGGGATTTCCTGTTCGCCCGGGCTTTCGAGCTGATGGTCGAGGCCGGCAATCTGACCGTGCTTGGCAGGCTGGCGGCGGCGGCGGCGCGAATCACCGAGGGCGAGATCAAGCAGATGGCCATTACCGGCCAACCCGATACGGCGTTGCAGGATTATTATGATGTAATCGAGGGCAAGACGGCGGTGCTGTTTTCCGCCGCCGCGGCGGCCGGGATCGAGATCACC
>CAJWDO010000082.1 GCA_913031555.1 uncultured Alphaproteobacteria bacterium
CTTGGCTGGTATACCGGGCGGACCTCGGAACATACCCGCGGCCTTGTCGCCGCCGAGGGCGGGTTCCTCTATGACGCCGATGATTATTCCGACGATCTTCCGTTCTGGAGCACGCAGACAGATACGCCGCATCTGATCGTTCCCTACACGCTCGACACCAATGACATGCGCTTTGCCACGGCGCAGGGATTCCATACCGGCGATCAGTTCGCCGCCTATCTCATCGACGCTTTCGACACTCTCTATGAAGAGGGCAAGGCAGCCCCGAAAATGATGTCGGTTGGTCTGCATTGCCGTCTGATCGGGCGGCCGGCGCGGTTCGCCGGGCTGGTGAAATTTCTCGACCATATCCAGCGCCATGACCATGTCTGGCTGGCGCGGCGGATCGATATCGCGCGGCACTGGTGGGCGACGCACCCGTGTAACGGGCCGGTCGATGGGGCCGCATCATGACCGCGCCGCGCACGCTGCCGATCACACCGCTCACAGCGGCTGGGTTTGCCGCCTTCGGGCAGGTGATCCAGACCGACGGGGCAGAGCGGATAATGATCAATGAAGGCACGACGACGCGCTTTCACGATCTTGCGAATGTTGATGTCGGGTCTGATGTCGGGGCTGGCACTGGCCGGCCGATCCTGTCGATCTTTCGTGGCACCCGCCGGCCTGACCCGATCGCCATCCGGATGATGGAACGCCACCCGCTCGGCTCGCAGGCTTTCATGCCGCTGGCGGCGCATGACTGGCTGGTGGTGGTGGCGCCGACAAATGCCGATGACAGCGCGCCGGATTTCGATTCGCTGCGATGCTTGCTGGCGCGTGGCGATCAGGGCGTGAATTATGCCCGCAATGTCTGGCATCATCCGCTTCTGGTGCTGCAACCCGTGCAGGATTTCCTGATTATCGACCGCGCTGGCCCGGATGGTGAGGCCGCCAACGCCAACCTGCAGGAATATTGGCTCGACGCGCCGGTGGTGGCGATCACGGCCTAAGCGGCGAAGCCGCTGCGCCGCAAATCTACATGTGGCTGGCATGTTCACCGGAAAGCGATTGCGCGACAACAGAACATTAACCTACTGCGAATATCTTGTTCATGATTTGTTCTAATAAGGATTCATTATGGACAGACGAACGGGGCTGCGGCCAGCAACATCCGGTGAACGAATTCTCGGCATTTGGCTGGTTGTTGTTTCAGCGATATTTTTCAGCACGGCAGGGGTCTTCAGCAAGGGCGTTTCGGCCGATGCGTGGACGATCATTTTCTGGCGGGGCATTTTTGCGGTTGCCTGCGGTCTTGCCTATCTTTTGGTGATCGGACGTCTGAAGACAGAGTTACGAGACTTCAAAACTCCTGCCATTGCCCTTAGCGTTATCTATGCGTCCGGTACTGCGGCCTTCATCCCGGCTTTCAAGCTGACATCGATTGCCAATGTGGCGCTGATCTGGTCGGCGGTGCCGGTTTTCGCCGGGGCGCTGAGCTGGTTGGTGTTTGGTCAACGGGTCAGTTTTGGATTTGTGCTGGCCTGTGTCGCCGTGATTGGCGGAACCTTCATTATTGTCTATGGGTCCATCGGTGAATCGGGCTTGATGGGTGATCTGCTGGCGCTGTGGATGACCTTGATGATGGTACTGATCATGATGATCTACCGCCGTTTTCCAGAGACGCCCGTCACCCTGCCGACGGTTGGTGCGTCCATTCTGCTATTGCCGATTTGCTGGTATTTCAGTGATCCGCTTTCCGCCGCGCCGGATGAAATCGCGCTGATGGCATTGTTCGGTATAACCTTCGTGATTGCGTCGGTCACGCTTGCTCAAGGCTCGAAATTCTTGTCACCGGGCGAGGCGGCGCTGCTCAGCGTCAGCGAGTCTCCCTGGGCGATTCTTCTGGCCATTCTGTTTCTGGCCCAATGGCCGTCAAGCCAGACGGTGATCGGCGGCACGATCATCCTTTCGGCGGTTCTGTGGTATCAGGTGACGGCCTTGCGCAAGGGCGCGTGAGGTCGGCCTAGCCGGCGAGACCGCTGCGCCGCATCAGGTCGTGCGACATGGCGGCGTGCCGGGACAGCAGCCTGTCCATCTCCATCGTCGCCAACTGTCCCTCGGCCACCACAATGCGGACATTGATGATCGTGTAGCCCGCCTTGACCGGCCCGCAGAAGACGAGGCTTGCCAGCGGGTCCCAGTCACTGCCGGCGAAATCAATGCCGCGCCTGTCGAAGGCAGCGATGTCGGCTGCGTAGCCCGGTGCCAGCATGCCGATATCATCACGCCCCAGCACGTCGGCCCCGCCGCGTGTCGCCACGGCCAGCGACTCGCGCGCTGTCATCGCATCGCCGCCCTGATTGACACGCTGCAGCAGCATCGCCTGGCGCGCCTCGTTCAGCATATGACCGCTGTCATTCGAGGCCGACCCGTCGACGCCAAGTCCGATCTTCATGCCGGAATCAAGCATCTGCCGCACCGGCGCGATACCACTGGCAAGCCGCATGTTGGAACAGGGGCAATGCGCGACGCCGGTCCCGGTGCGGGCGAACAGCTCGATCTCGCCATCGTCAAGCTGTACGCAGTGGGCATGCCACACATCGCTGCCGGTCCAGCCGACAGCCTCGATATATTCGCCGGGGCGCATGCCGAAATGCGCCAGGCTGTACTCGATATCCTCGACATTCTCGGCCAGATGCGTATGCAGCCCGACGCCAAGCTCACGCGCCATGCCGGCGGTCTCGCGCATAAGGTCCATCGATACCGAGAAAGGCGAGCAGGGTGCCAGCCCGACACGCTGCATCGCATGGCGTGCCGGATCATTGAATTGTTCAACGACCCGCTGGCAGTCGGCAAGGATCGCATCCTCCTGCCAACACAGAATGTCGGGAGGCAGACCGCCGCCCGATTCGCCGATGCTCATCGACCCGCGGGTGCCATGAAAGCGCATGCCGAGATCGGCCGCCGCGGCCAGCGAATCATCAAGCCGCGCACCGTTCGGATAGAGATAGAGATGGTCCGAGGATGTGGTGCAGCCGCTCAGCGCAAGTTCGGCAAGCCCCAATGCGGTGGACCAGTAGATATGTTCGGGCCCGATATGCGACCAGATCGGATACAGCGTCTGCAGCCAGCCGAACAGCGGCGCGTCCTGCGCCGCCGGTACCGCCCGCGTCAGATTCTGGAACAGGTGGTGGTGCGTGTTCACCATGCCGGGAATGACGACATGGCCGGTCATGTCGATCACCGTGTCGGCGCTGTCGGGCAGCGTGTCACCCGGCCCGACCATCTCGATCACGCCGTCGCGGGCGAACAGGCCGCCACCGCGAATCTCGGCCCCCGCATTGTCACCTGGACGGCTGCCTTCCAACGCGCCGGCATCGGCCGGGTTCATCGTGCAGAGCAGATCGGCATTGCGGATCAACAGGGTGTTATTTGTCATGTTGGTCTCTTGTCATCGGTCATTTCCGTCGTCCCAATCGGACCAAGCCCCAATGGGGTCATGCCCCGCCCGGATCATACCAGAAGCGAGGCAATCGTGCTGTCTGTCACCAACTCACAATAGGCATCAAGTGACAGGGTGCCGTCCTCGCGGAACCAGGTGTAGGTCCAGTTCAGCGTGCCGAACAACATCATTGCGCGCGGGCCGTCAAGTGGCGTTGTGCGACCGGCCTTGTTCGCCGCGGCGGCAAGCGCGATATCGAACCGCGCCATGATCCTTCGTTCGGCGGCGCGCAACTCCGCCTGCTGGTCGACCGGAAGCACCGGCAATTCGAAGGTCAGAAGCTTGTGTGTATTGCCGGCCTCGCGATATTGCCGCAGCAGCGCCCGGATCAGGTCGCGAAGATGATCGCGGGCAGTCGCCGCCATGGTGTCATCTATCGCGACGGCACGTTCCAGGTCACCAAGATAGGCTTGCAGGATATCGAACAGCATGGCTTCCTTGCTGTCGAAATAGTGATAGAGAAGCGCCTTCGACACATTGCAGGCGGCGGCAAGATCAGCCATCGAGGTGCGGCTGAAACCGTCCTGCGCGAAGAGCCCGGCCGCAGTGTCACGGATATGTTCCAGTTTGGTGTCATAGCTGACGGCCCTGCGTCGCGGCATCGCCCCGGTGCCCCTCAGTCGCCGCGACGGTCGATGATTCGGACCGCCTTGCCGGCAGACCTGACAACGGCGCCGACCGGGGTGACATCGATGGTCGCCGAAATGCCGACATTCTGCTTGATGTTGTCGCCAAGCGTTGCGGCCAGCGCGGCACGCTGATCATCCGCCTCATGCCCCGGCGCGGCCTCGACGTGAACCGTCATGGCGTCCAGCGGGCCGTCCTTCCACAGCTCGATCTGGTAGTGCGGGCTGATGCCGTCGATCCGCACGATATGCTCCTCGATCTGGCTTGGGAAGACATTGACGCCGCGAAGGATGATCAGATCGTCGCTGCGACCTGTTATCTTGTCCATCCGCCGCATCGTCCGCGCACCACCTTCCCGAAGCCGCGTCAGATCGCGTGTGCGGTAGCGGATGATCGGCAGTGCTTCCTTGGTCAGCGAGGTGAAGACAAGCTCTCCTGTTTCCCCATCGGCGCACGGCGTGCCGCCTTCCGGGTCGATGATCTCGGGAAGGAAATGATCCTCCCAGACATACAGCCCGTCCTTTTCCTCGACCGCCTCATTGGCAACGCCGGGGCCCATTACCTCTGACAGGCCATAGATATCGACGCCATGCATGTCGAATCGCTGCTCGATCTCGGCCCGCAATGCGTCGGTCCACGGTTCGGCGCCGAAGATGCCGCTCTTCAGGCTGGTGCTTCGCGGGTCCACCCCCTGGCGCTCGAACTCGTCGGCGATGGCCAGCATGTAGGATGGTGTAACCATGATTATATCGGGTTTAAAATCGACAATCAGCTGTACCTGTCGCTGGGTCATGCCGCCGCTGACCGGGATCACCGTGCAGCCCATCGCCTCGGCGCCGTAATGCGCACCAAGCCCGCCGGTGAACAGCCCATAACCATAGGCGACATGGACGCGGTCACCGGGCCGCCCGCCCGATGCGCGGATGGAACGCGCCACAAGATGCGCCCAATTATCGACATCGGTCTGCGTGTAGCCGACCACGGTCGGCTTGCCCGTTGTGCCGCTCGAGGCATGGATGCGGGCCACCTTCTCCAGCGGCACGGCCATCATCTCGAACGGGTAGCTCTGCCGCAGATCCTCCTTTGTCGTGAAGGGGAACCTGGCGATATCCTCCAGCACCTTCAGATCGTCCGGATGAACGCCGGCCTCGTCGAATTTTCGACGATAGAGAGGCACATTTTCATAAGCATGCGACAGGGTCCATTTCAGGCGCTGCAGCTGCAGCGCCATGATCTCGTCGCGCGAGGCGATCTCAATCGGGTCAAGAATGTCTTTTGAAGGGCTAAGGTCACGCATCATGGTCTCGTCTGTTCGGGAAATGGTCGAAAATCACGCAGCTGGCGGGATGACAGGATCGCTCAGCGTCCGTGACATGCCCCTGAATTCCGCGATCACGATGCCGTCGTTGGTGGCAACGGTCACGTCATAGAGGCCGGTGCGCCCGCTGCGTGTGCGCGCCTGTGCGGTGGCGGTCAGGGTCTCGCCGGCCTTGCCGGGCTTCAGGAAATTCACTTGGCATTGCTGCGCCACTGTCACGATGTTCTCGGAATTGCAGGCATGCGCGAAAGCCGTGTCGGCAAGCGCGAAAATGGCGCCGCCATGGGCGATCGCAAAACCGTTCAAATGACGCTCGCCAAGCGTCATCTCGACCTTCGCGAAATCCGGCCCGGTATCGATTATCCGCATGCCAAGAAGCTGCGAGAAACCGCATTTCCCGATCATCGCCTCGGCAACGGTCTGGGCTGTTTCCTCCGCGCCGTCGCTTGCGGATTTTCCTGCCTGTTCCGACATCCCCCGTCTTCCCTGTCCCTGTAGCGACCCGTTGGTTGCGTCTCGTTGGCGATCAGCTTGACCGGCCATGTAAAAACCGGCAAGGATCATCCAACGGTAAAGATTGACCGTCCGGTTAGTCAAGGGTGCCGGCAGGTGCCGTATCCGGGAGTTACAGGCCGGACAGCAACAGGGACGTGAAGAAATGTCAGATACCGATCAGAATGCGCCGGAGGCAACCTTCGATGCCGCCGCGGCGCAGGGGCTTCTCGACGAGGTGACAGCCCCCTGGGTGCGGGATCTCGGACTTCGGGTGACCTCGGTGTCGCCAGCGCAATCCCGCTTTTTTCTGCCATTCAGCGACAGCCTGACACGTGATGCCGGGATGATCTGTGGCCAGGCCATCGTTGCCGCCGCCGATACGGCAATGATCGCGGCGGTCACAGCGTCCATCGGCAGCTATGCGCCGATCACGACGGTGGATATCGCCAGCCGGTTCCTGCGGCCGCTTGGCAATGCCGGCGGCGATGTCACGGTCGACATTCTGAAGGCCGGTCGGCGGCTGGTTGTCGGGCGAATCACCATCACCGATCATGCCACCGGCAAGCTTGCGGCCGATCTGACGAGTACCTACGCCCGGCTCTAGCCCAGCTCCATTCCAGCTTCATTCTGATCCGTGGTCAGGCAGACTGTTCACCCCAGCGGCCCGTCGATCAGCTGGCAGAGCTGGCTGCCCGGGTCGGTCATCGTCTCGATAATGGTGAAATGATTGTGGCCGGCCAGAAGCTGGCAATGGCCGGGCACGCCAAGACCCTGCCAGGCAAGTGGCAGCAGGGCGTTCTGGCGGATGAATTCGGGGCGCTCATCGGCGCCGGCGACGCATACCAGATCAACATTGGCCAGATCAACATTGGCCAGATCAACATTGGCCAGATCAACATTGGCACGCGGTCTCTGCAGCGCCGGGCTTTCCTGCACCGACTCGGCATCATCAAGCTGCCAGAGATCATTTTTCGCCAGCGTCTGAAGCGGCCGCAGATCGTGCAGGCCGCTGATCGACACCACCCTGTCGAGGCGTTCCAGCGCCGCGCTGCCAAGCGTCACATCGCGGCACATCATGCGGGTGACAAGATGTCCGCCGGCTGAATGTCCGGCAAGCCTGAGTGGTCCGGCCCCGATCTCGCCAAGCCTGGTGACGGCGGCGGCGATTTCCCGTGTGATGCCGGAAATTCGGGCCTGCGGTGCCAGCGTGTAGCCGATCATCGCCACGGCCCAGCCGCGGTCCAGCAACCCTGACGCAAGATGCGAGAAATCATCCTTCGACAGCGCCACCCAGTAACCGCCATGAATGACGC
>CAJWDO010000083.1 GCA_913031555.1 uncultured Alphaproteobacteria bacterium
AACGGATCAGCGGCGCACGCTATGAAGGGCGGATCATTCAGGTTCTGGAATCCGCGCAGCGCCGGTTGTTCGGAACTGTCATCGCCGGCCGTGGCGGTCTCGTCCTGCAACAGGCGGAACGCGGCGGTCGCGACACCATCACGCTGCAGCGCAATGACGATCTGCCGGCTGATGAGGGCGACCTTGTCGAGGCTGAATTGCTGCCACGGCGCGGTTATCTCGGCAAGACCGCACGGATCATCGACAATCTTGGCCCGGCCGATGCACCGGGGGCCTTCAGCGCCCTTGCCCTTGCCGAATTCGACATCCCACATGACTTTCCTGACGCCACCATCGCCGAGACCGATGGTATGAAAGTGCCGGACCCGCGCGGTCGAACCGACCTTCGCGACCGACCCTTTGTCACCATCGACGGCGCCGATGCCCGCGATTTCGACGATGCCGTTCATGCCGAGCCGCGTGCCGATGGCGGCTGGCAGGTCAGTGTGGCGATTGCCGACGTGGCTCATTATGTGCGCCCGAAATCGGCGCTTGATACCGAGGCACACCGTCGCGGCAATTCGGTCTATCTTCCCGACCGCGTGGTGCCGATGCTGCCCGAAGCTCTGTCAAACGATCTGTGTTCGCTTCGTCCGCATGAGGCGCGCGCGGCCATGGTCGTCGAGATGGGTTTTGACGCTGCCGGACAGATGACGGGTTCCCGTTTCATGCGGGCACTGATCCGGTCGGCGGCGAGGTTGACCTACGACCAGGTTCAGGCGTGGCATGAAGGTCAGACGGCCGCTGATGACATTGGTGCCAGCGATGCGTGGCTGACCAACCTGTTCGGTGCCTGGCAGGCACTTGACGCGGCGCGGCAGGACCGTGAGCCGCTGGCGCTGAATTTGAAGGAGCGGCGCGTGCTGCTCGATGATGACGGGCTGCCAGTGGAAATCGTCCAGCGCGCGCAGAGCGAATCACAGCGCCTGATCGAGGATTACATGATTGCCGCCAACGTCGCGGCGGCACAGGCGCTGATCCGCGCCAAACGGCCTTGTGTGTTCCGTGTTCATGACCAGCCCAATCCCGACCGGGCCGACGGACTTCACGATCTGGCGACGGCTGTTGGCGCGCGGCTGGCGCGCGGTCAGGTGCTTCGTCCGCATCATTTTAACGCCATCCTTGCGCATGTTGCCGGCACCCCGGATGAAAAAATGATCAATGAGGCGGTGCTGCGAAGCCAGGCAAAAGCTATCTATAGCACTGACAATATTGGACATTTTGGACTTTCTCTCCGCGACTACGCGCATTTCACCTCGCCAATCAGGCGCTATTCAGATCTTCTTGTCCATCGCGCCCTGATCGACATGCTGGCCACTGACGGTGCGCCGCAAGACGGGCTTGGCGGCGCTGGCACCCCCGATCTGATTGATGTCTGCGAGCATATCTCCGAGACGGAAAGTCGTGCCGCCGCCGCCGAACGCCGCACCATCGACCGATTTGCCGCAGCGCTGTTCGCCAACCGGGCGGGAACCATAGTCGAAGGCATTGTCGCCGGCGTCACCGGGTCCGGTGCCTTCATCAATCTTGAAGACGGCGCGGCAGACGGGTTTCTGCCGATGCGCTCGCTCCCCGATGACTATTATGTCATCGACGATGCCGGTATGCGTATGCGCGGCCGGCATCATGGGCTGAGCGTCGCCGTTGGTGACAAGATGGATGTGCTGGTTGTCGAGGTCACGCCGGTCAGCGGCGGCATCCTGCTGACCTATGTCGGTGGCGGGTCGGATGGCGGCGATGCACGCCCTGCGCGAAAGCGTGGTGGCAAGCACGGAACGAAGTCCGGACCAAAAGGTGGACCCAAGAAAGGACACAAAAAGAGAGCGGGGAAAAGCCGCACCGCGAAAGGGCAAGGCAGAAATCGTCGCGCAGGCTGATCATGCTTGACAAAATGCAGCGTCTGCATCAATTTGCGCGCAGTTTTCAGACATCTCGACAGCGCGCTGTCGTCAGATAAGGAGCCAGAGCCATGGCCAAGCCAGCCACCCTGCAGATCAAACTGGTCAGCACCGCCGACACAGGCTATTTCTACGTCACCAAGAAGAACCCGCGCACCAAGCCGGAGAAACTCGAGGTGCGGAAATATGACCCGAGAGCCCGCAAGCACGTGATGTTTCGCGAAGCCAAGATCAAATAGCTCCCATTGTCCCGTCGACAGCTGATTGGCCGATGACTGGCCCATGATCGGACTTGCGATAGACGACCGGAAATTCAGCGCCGCCATCCTGGCTGATGGCGGCGATTTCATTTCTCATATCGAATGCCCGACGCCGGCCGGCGGATACCGTGACTGGCTTGTCACCATTCGCGACCTTGTTGCCAGACTTGATGGCGCCTCACCTCAGATGCCTGTCGCCGTCGCGGTGCCGGCAATCATCCTTGCCGACAGGGTGGAGATCACGCCGCTGGCACATCTTTCCGGGTCCGATCTGCGCCGCGACCTGCAATCGACGTTGTCGCGTGATGTATCGCTGGCAGGATTTGGCGATGCATTGGCGGCGTTTCATGCCCACGACAGCGCAGGCGAAAGCAAAGGTCCGCTTGTCGCCCTTTGGATTGGCAGCAGCTGCCATGGCGGGCTGGCTGCGAATGGCAAAGTTGTCACCGGCGCGCATGGCGCTGCCGGCAACTGGGCACATCTGCAGCTGCCAGCCCCGGTGCCACATGAACTTGACGGCAGACCCTGCTGGTGCGGGCGCAATGGCTGTTTGGAGACGTTCCTGTCGACAACCGGCCTTGAGGAAGATTACGAGCGCGTCACCGGCGACAAGCGCACCGCCGCGCAGATTGCCGCCACCACGGACGGCAACGACATTGTCGCCGAAAGCGTGATACAGGTTTTTGAAGACAGGCTTGGTCGCGCGACAGCCTCGATGATCAGCCTGATCGACCCGGGAACCATCATTCTTGGTGGTGAGACCTCGCTGCCAAAACGGATGTGTGAACGCGTGCCACGCAAATGGCCAGGCTATGTCCAGATAGACCGGTCAAACACACATCTGACCTTTTGCGAAAGGGGACATGAGGCCTTGATCGGCGGCGCAGCTGTCCTGGCCGCGCGGCGCGGCGCCTAGCTACAGCTTTTCGGCTCGACCGGCTCGACCGAGGTCAAACTGGCCTCAATACTGAAATCGCCATAGTCGATTTCATAACCGCGAACGAGACCGTTGCGCTGCATCTCGAACATGATGACATATTCCGGTTCAGAAGTTGTCGCCGATGGCTTAAAATACGCAACATTGATCTGCCAATATCCGTCCTCACCAAGCTGGCCAAGCTCGTCGCCAGGCGCGTCACGCCAACCGCCGACCACGGTCGAGGTTCGCATCAGCGCGCTGTCAGGCTCGGCGCCAGTGAATACATTGGCGGAAATCATTTTCTCACCGGCCTCTGCCTCGGCCAATATGTGCCGCACATGCTGCACCGGGAACACGGTGTCTGTCGGCAGGTCGACAACATTTTCAGGTGTCATCGTGAACACCGCCTCACCGGCGCTGTCCATATTAAGTTGGACAAAACCGCCAAAATCCTTGCGGCCCTCGAAGGAGGATTCCTCGGTGATATCGAAGCTGTATTTGTCGCCGCTGTCAGCTTCCCAACTTTCGAAATGTGAGAGCACACGGTCGGCACCGCCATTGTCGATGACGAACTGGATCATGTAATCCTCGACCGACCGCCAGCCGGTACAATCGCGCTCCATGGCGAAGACAGAACGTCCCATGACACTGAGAATCTGCGAATTCTGCGCATTGTCGCCCATTTCCATTTCATAGAAAGCCTTGTGCGCCACGAGGGGACCGGAGGCCCCGGCGGCCAGCGCAGATGTGCAAATGGCAAGGCTGCCACCGAGTGCAACAGCCGCTACGACGGTGCCACGGATGGAGTGATATAGTATTTTCATGCAGCCGAGATGGTGAGGTTTTTTCAGCATTTCAATAGCTTTGGCTTTGCGGTGCGACGAAAATGCACTATATCACCTTATCTCCAAACTGACCTGTGATAATTTGATGGCCAAAAGCCGCCGACGCGACGCGCCGACAGATACCGAACAAAACGCCGACGTTATAACGACCACCGCCGATCTCGACGCGCTTGTGGCGCGTATGGAAGGTGCCGAATTTCTGGCGGTCGATACCGAATTCATGCGCGAGCAGACCTATTACTCGCAGCTGTGTCTGGTACAGATCAGCGATGGCACACACGCCGCCGCCATCGACCCCCTGGCACCCGATATCGACCTCGCCGGATTGTGGAAGCTCCTCGGCAACCCGCAAACCACCAAGGTTTTCCATGCCGCTCATCAGGATCTGGAAATTTTCCTGAAGGAAATGGGCAGCCTGCCCTTGCCGCTGTTCGACACACAGATTGCCGGCATGGTGCTTGGCCATGGTGACCAGGTCGGATATGACCGGCTGGTCCGCGCCGTGCTGAAACATGACATCGACAAGAGCTCTCGCTTTACCGACTGGTCACGACGCCCGTTGAGCGCCCGCCAGGTCAGCTACGCACTCGACGACGTCATCTATCTTGCCGAAATGTACCCGATGCTTCGCGCCGAGCTGGAAGACAGGGGCCGTGCCGGCTGGCTTGACGATGAGAACGCCAAACAGGTCGACCCGGCGACCTATCACACCGAACCGGAAGATGCCTGGCGACGGATCAAGATCAGGAACATGAAGGCACCGGCGCTGCGGCGGATGATGCATATTGCCAGCTGGCGCGAGAGCGAGGCGCAGAAACGCAATCTGCCGCGCAATCGCATTCTGCGCGATGAGACAATCCTCGACCTGGCTGGCAGCAACCCGTTGAACACGGCCGAATTCGGCAAGATCCGGAACTTTCCGGGCGGTGCCAATGGCAAGCTTGTCACCCCGGTACTGGCGCTGCTTCGTGAGGTCGAGGCAATGCCGGACAGCACGCTTCCCGAAGCCAAGGCAGAGGGCCGTGCGCCAAAGCCGCCGGCAGCGGTGATGGAGTTGCTGCGGGTGCTTTTGAAACACATCACCGACAAGGAAGGTATAGCGCCGCGCCTTGTCGCCTCGGCGGATGAACTGGAAGCGCTGGCGCTTGATGATGACGCGCCGGTGCGCGCGCAGTCAGGATGGCGGCACGACATTTTCGGTGCCGCCGCGCTGCGCCTTAAACACGGCCAGATCGCCCTTGCCGCCGATGGGCGCCGGGTTCGGGTGATCGATCTCTGATTGGTCCCCGGGCGCTACAGCGTGCTGTTGAAACTGCCACCGTCGATCAGAATGTTCTGGCCGGTGAGATAGCCGGAATGGGCGCTGCACATCCAGGCGCAGGCAAAACCGAATTCCTCGATCTCGCCTAACCGTTTCGCCGGATTGCGCGCCTCGAATGTGGCGCGCACATCTTCTGGCGATCGTCCTTCATTTTTGGCCGTATTGTTGATCAGCGATTCGATCCTGTCGGTGTTGAACTGTCCCGGCAGCAAGCCGTTGACGGTGACATTGTGCTGCGCCACCTGACGTGCAAGACCGGCACAGAAACCGGTCAGCGCCGCCCGCGCGCCATTCGACAGGCCAAGGATGGGGATCGGGGACTTCACCGACCCTGAGGTGATGTTGACGATGCGGCCAAACCGACGGTCGATCATCGGGTCGACAACCGCCTTGATCAGGTCAAATGCGGCCAGCATGTTGGCATCGAACGCCTTGATCCATGTCTCACGGGTCCAGTCACGGAAATCACCGGGCGGCGGGCCACCCGCATTATTGACCAGAATATCGACCTGCCCCGCCGCATCAAGCACCGCCGTCCGCCCCTCGGGCGTGGTGATGTCGCTTGCCACCTCGGTAACTGAAACACCGTGCCTTGTGCGGATTTTATCTGCGGCACCTGCCAGTGTTTCAGCGGTGCGCGCATTCATCACCAGATTGACGCCAACAGCCGCCAGCGCATCCGCGCAGCCAAAGCCGAGACCCTTGCTCGACGCGCATACAACAGCAGTCTTTCCCGAAATTCCAAAATCCAGCATCTAGCTCTCCTGTTCATCCATTTCCGTGGGAAGCGCCGATTGCCGCGAATGAACGCCATCGGCAAATTCGGCCATGATTTCGCGGGCCAACGGCAAAGTGAGGTTACGCCGCTCGGCAAGTGAACGCCTGTCCATCGCCGCGGCGATTGTCTGCACCGCGAGAAAGCTTCGTTCCATGCGGCCGACCATGTAATCAACCACCTCGCGGCTGACGGCAAGCTGTCTGTCGGCAAAATACTTTTCCAGCAGCCGGCACAGCAGCGCGTCATCGGGTCGCTCGAGACGCACCAGATTGAGGGCCCGAAGACGCGATACGAGATCGGGAAGACTCCATGCAAATCCAGCCACCGGTTCCGGGCTGAGAATCAACAGCGAGGAGTCTTCCTCGGTTGTGCGGTTGAGGATGTGGAACAGCGCCTCATCAGGCCAGTCTGTACCGGGACGTGGCGACTCCAGCACGTAATGTCCGGCTTCATTCTCCGGATGCCACTCCGCAAGAGACGCCAGATGCCGCGCACCGGATTGTTCGCGCCAGATGGCGGCAAGGTGACCCTTGCCACTTGCCAGCGGCCCTACAAGGTTCACCGCGCGAAACTGGCCGGGCCAGTCCGGCCAGCGGTCGATCATCGCAGCGGCCAACCGGTTGCTGTCACCGATGATGAAATCCTCACGGCCCTGCGCGGTCAGGAAATGAAGGTCGAAGGTCAGCTGTCGCATCGTCATCGGGGGCTAGAACGGTTCGATGACGCCGACGCCGAGGCCGGACGCGCCCCCGAAGAGGAACAAGATGAAGAAGACCTTTATGAAGATGAGCTTCTCATCGCGGCCTACGCGCAGTACGGTGACCTCTCTGAAGAACCAAGTATTGCAGATGCCAGGCAGTGGTATGATCAGCGACTGAAAGAGGAAGCTTCGGCTGAGAGCTTTGGAGACGAGCAGCAGACGCACGTTCCTCAATACGTTCCTCCGTCCGATGGCCATTCTACAGCTAATCGGGATGCAGCCTACCAGTGGTTCGAGAAAGCGAAGCAAGCTAAAGAGGAGGATGCCATACGCTTCTGTCAGAAAAGTCTCGATTTGTGCGAAACAGATGAAGCACGGACTCTCTGGACACATCTCGAGACCTACGGCCCAAGCTCGGAGAACTACTCCAATGCCAAGAGGGTCCTCGACATG
>CAJWDO010000084.1 GCA_913031555.1 uncultured Alphaproteobacteria bacterium
CGCGGCACATGTCAAAGATGACTGGATTCGTGACGAGATGCACACCGCCGGCGTCGATATCAGCGCCGTCCAGACATGCCAGACTGCCACCGGCCATGCCGTTGTTTCGGTATCCAGCGATGGCGAGAACCAGATTCTGCTCTGGCCGGGGGCCAATCACGCCATCGACATGAATGCGGCCATCACGACGCTCGAAAGTGCGACGGCGGGCGACTGGGCGTTGCTGCAGAATGAAACCTGCGGCGGTGATGAGTTTGTCGCGGCGGCGCGCGCACGCGGCCTGAAAGTTGCCTATAGCGCAGCTCCCTTTGATGCCGAAGTAACGGCGCGATTGCTGCCACATACCGACCTTCTGGTGGTCAATGAAGTTGAGGCAGCGGCGCTGACCGAGATGCTCGGCAGGCCAGCGGCAGCGGCGGGGCTCCCGCATCTTGTGATCACGAAAGGCAGCCGCGGCGCCGATTATTATGGTGAGCATGATGGTACGCATAATGATGAGGGGGGCAGCCTCCACCATCCGGCCTTCAAGGTATCGCCCGTCGACACCACCGGCGCTGGCGATTGTTTCTTCGGCTATCTTCTGGCCGGAATCGCCGAGGGTGGGGACATGGCGTCATCGCTTCGCCTCGCCAGCGCGGCGGCGGCATTGCAGGTCACGCATCATGGTGCCACGGCGGCAATACCAACACGCGCCGCGGTTGATGAATTTCTGGCATCTCAGGATTGAGCCCAATGCAGGAACCCGCACCACAGAAGATCATCATCGACACCGATCCCGGGATCGACGACGCCATGGCCATTCACCAGGCCTTTGCCGACCCTCGGCTCGAGGTGGTCGGACTGACAACGATCTTTGGCAATGTCACTGCCACAAGAGCCACCCGCAACGCCCTGCACCTTGCCGAGATGGTCGGCCATCCGGCATGCGTTGCCGGCGGTGCGCCGGTGCCATTGCGCCGCGCCCCGGAACCGCCGGCCGATTTCGTACATGGACCGGAGGGATTTGGCAATTTGCCGGCACCGACACCGGGCCGGGCCGCCGACCCGCGAAGCGCGGCAACATATCTTTGTGAAAGCTGCGCTGCCGCACCGGGTGAGATCATCATTTGCGCTGTCGGGCCACTTACCAATCTAGCGGCAGCACTGGAACATGATCCTGCCATCACCAGAAATGCAAGGCGTGTTGTCGTGATGGGTGGCAGCGCCGCCCACCACGGCAATGTGACAGACTGCGCCGAGGCAAATATCTGGAATGATCCCGACGCGGCCGACAGTGTCTTCGCCGCCGATTGGGATGTCACCATGGTCGGGCTGGATGTCACCGAGAAAACCCGATGCGGCCCGCAGGATTTTGCCGTCATCGCGAAACAGGCGCCTGTCATAGGTGGGTTTCTGAGCGCCGCCACAGAGTTCTATTTCGATTTTCACGAGGCCAAGCTTGGCGAGCGGATTTGCTTCATGCATGATCCGTCTGCCATTCTGGCCATAACCGATCCGCATCTGTTCGGTTTCGAGGCCATGCCGATATCGGTCATCTGCGACGGGGCCGAGATCGGGCGCACCATCGCCGGGGGCGTAGGGCGCCGTGATGTATCGGTGGCAATGCAGGTTGATTCGGATGCGGCCCGCGCGCGGTTCATGGAGGTGGTGGCGACAGCAGATGACCGTGCAGCGGCGCGACACCGCGAAAGTAATTTGAAAACAACAGTGATTGGGGGCTGGAATGCAGGTCGAAACCGTTGATTACAGGGCGGCAGACGCCGCCGAGACGCTGGAGAGGTCGCTTCGTGACACCGGATTCGCGGTGCTGGCAAATCATCCAATCACGCCGGAGCGGATCGATGCCGTCTATGGCGCATGGGGCCGGTTCTTTGCCGGCGATGACAAGTTCGGCTATGCCGTCAAGCCACCGGCGCATGATGGCTATTTCGCCTTCCGTTCGGAAAATGCCAAGGATTCAGCCACAAAGGACCTGAAGGAATTCTTCCA
Organism: uncultured Alphaproteobacteria bacterium; assembly: GCA_913031555.1. GTDB lineage: Bacteria > Pseudomonadota > Alphaproteobacteria > Puniceispirillales > Puniceispirillaceae > UBA8309. Next base: position 1,990 of record CAJWDO010000084.1, read on the forward strand.
TGTCTATCCCGGCTGCCAGCTTCCCGATGAGCTGGATGATCTGACGCGTCAGGTCTATGCCGATCTGGAGACGCTGGGGCGCGAGCTTCTTGGCTGGATTGAAGGCCGGGCGCCGGCCAGCATAACCGACAATCTGTCGATGCCGCTTGGCGATATGATGGAGGGGAGCGACCAGAGCCTGTTGCGAATCCTGCATTATCCACCGGTCGAAGATGCCGAGCCGGGCGCCATTCGTGCTGCCGCTCATGAAGATATCAATCTGATCACGCTGTTGCTGTCAGGTTCGAGGCCCGGCTTGCAGGCGCGGGATGCCGATGGTGGCTGGCACGACATTGCCTGTGATCCCGGTATGATCACGATCAACAATGGTGACATGCTGGCGATGGCGACGGACAATTATTTCCCCTCGACAACGCACCGTGTCACCAATCCCGACACTGGCCAGAATGTGTCCCGCTATTCGATGCCGATGTTTCTGCATCCGCGCCCCGACGCCCCACTTCGCCCCGATTTGACAGCCGATCAATATCTGCAGCGCAGACTGAAGGAAATCGGCCTGAAATAGGCACTTTGCCACGCAAAGCAAATGGACTGTGTCGTCAAAACAGGATAGGAATCGATATAGGTGAATAACATCGGGATAGGGTGTTTCATCATATGCAAGGCGTGACCCGTGTCACGAGCTTCAAAGTAACGGGAGATAGGAACATGTTTATGAAAAAAGCTGCACTGACTACAGGCATCGCGGCGGCGTTCATGCTTGCCTCAACTGGCGGCGCATCGGCTTTCACGGCCTGCCAGGTGACGGATGTCGGCGGTATTGATGACTCCGGCTTCAACGAAACTGCCTGGAAGGGTGTTCAGGATTCCATGACAGCCTACGGTATCGAAGGCCGTTATCTGGAATCACAATCCGAAACGGACTACGAACCGAACCTCAACGCACTGCTTGACGCCAAATGCGACATCATCATTTCCGTCGGCTTCCTGATGGCTGATGCAACGGCCACTTCGGCCGGCGCCAATCCGGACGCGAAATATTCGATCGTCGACATGGCTTACAACCCGACCATTCCGAACGTTCTTGGTCAGGTCTACGCAACCAACCAGGCAGCCTTCATGGCCGGTTATATTTCGGCGGGCATGTCCCAGACAGGTGTCGTCGGCACCTTTGGCGGCATCAACATCCCGCCCGTAACGGCCTTCATGGACGGCTTCTATTACGGTGTTGCCTATCATAACAGCCAGAAGGGTACCGATGTTCAGGTGCTTGGCTGGAACCCGGAAAGCAAGGAAGGTCTCTTCACAGGCAATTTCGAAAGCCTTGATGATGGCCGCGCCTTTGCCCAGAACCTCTATGATGAGGGTGCCGACATCGTGATGCCTGTGGCCGGTCCGGTTGGACTTGGATCAGCTGCGCTTGCGACCGAACTCGGTCCTGACGCCCTGAAGATCGTCGGTGTTGACGCGGACATGCAGGTCAAGGACACCAACAATCCCGGTGTTTACCTCACCTCCGTGCTGAAGCGTATGGACTCAACCGTCATGCAGGTCATCAAGCAGGCCATGGATGGCACATTCGAGGGCGGCATGATTGTCGGTACACTTGGCAATGACGGTGTTGGCATCGCGCCATATCACAGCTTTGACAGCGCCGTTCCGGCAGCATTGAAGGCTGAGGTGGATGCGATTCGCGCAGGCATCATCGCCGGTTCAATCAACGTCGGTGGCTAATCCCCTGACATACCCGTTGCCCCCTTGTGATCAGGGGGCAGCGGGACTTTTTTTGTGAGCCAGTTTTTTCATGGATATTGAGCTGTGCGGCATCAGCAAGAGTTTTGGCCCGGTGCAGGCCAACCAGGATATCAACCTGGACATCCGCGCTGGTGAGGTTCTTGGGCTTCTTGGAGAGAACGGGGCTGGCAAATCAACCCTGATGAACATTCTGTCCGGGCTATACAGCGCGGATTCCGGCGAAATTCTCATTGATGGCACGCCGGCGGTCTTTGCCGGTCCCGGCGACAGCATCGCCAGCGGTATCGGCATGGTGCATCAGCACTTCATGCTGGTGCCGGTGTTCAGCGTCGTCGAGAATGTGATCCTCGGCGTCGAGCCGACATCAGGCCCCGACTTTCTGGATCTTCAGGCGGCACGCGCGCAGGTTCAGGAAATCAACACACGCTACGGCATGGAAGTGCCAACCGACGCGTTGATCGAGGATTTGCCGGTCGGCATCCAGCAGCGTGTGGAAATTCTGAAGGTTCTGTTCAGATCCGCGGACGTGCTGATCCTCGATGAGCCGACAGCGGTGCTGACGCCGCAGGAGGTCGAGGAGTTCTTCACCATCGTGCGGGCGCTCCGCGATGCCGGCAAGGGCATCGTCTTCATCACTCACAAGCTTCACGAAATTCTCGAGATCGCCGACAGGGTCAGCGTGCTGCGCCAGGGACGGATTGTCGGGCAGGGCGACCCGGCCACATTTTCCGAGGCCGATCTCGCCGAGATGATGGTTGGCAGACCGGTCAGCTTTTCCGTTGGCCGCGGTGAATCCACCCCGGGTGATGCCGTGCTGGATCTTGCCGGGGTCAGTCTGTATGACAATGCCCGGGAAGCCCGCCTGGTCGATATCAATCTGACGGTTCATGGCGGCGAGGTTGTCGGCATTGCCGGTGTTCAGGGGAATGGCCAGACCGAGCTTGTCGAAGTCATCACCGGGCTGTCGCCGGTGACCACTGGCGAGATCGGCTTTGCGGGAGAGGACATGACCCGCGCCAGCGTCCGCCAGCGCCACCGCATGGGGATCGCCCACATTCCCGAGGATCGCCACAAATCAGGGATGGTTGGCAAGTTCACCGTCGCCGAGAATATGGTGCTGAACAGCTATTACGACGAAAGCGTCACCTCGGGCGTGCAGATTGACTGGCAACGGGTGCATGCCCGCGCCGCCGCGGCCTGTCTCAGCTATGACGTCCGCACGCCAAGCGTGTTTCTTGGCGCCGGCAGCCTGTCAGGTGGCAATCAGCAGAAGATGGTGGTGGCGCGCGAGCTGGAACGTGACGTCAAGCTGATCGTTGCCTCGCAGCCGACTCGCGGGGTTGATGTCGGCTCGATCGAATATATCCACCAGCAACTCATCGCCTGCCGCGACCAGGGCAACGCCGTGCTGATCATCTCCTCGGAGCTCGACGAGATTCTCGACCTGTCGGACCGGATCTATGTGATGTTCGAGGGTCGGATCGCCGCCGAATTCGACAACCGGGGTGCCGGTGCCGACCGCAACGCCATCGGGCTTGCCATGGCCGGCGTCAGACAGGATTTTGTAAAGGTTGTCAACCGGGGGGATGCGGCATGAACGACGCGACACGATCATCCGAACCGGCAATGTCACCAGATATGAAAGCGCTTCTCGCGCCTGCCATCGACAGCCGTTCATCCTGGCGCGAGCTGTTCATCCTGCCGCTGGCGGCAATGTTTCTCGCCATGCTGATCGGCGCCCTGATCATGATGGCGACCTCGGTGGCGCCGGCGACAATCCTGCAAAGCTTCATTGCCATGGCAAAGGGATCTGTCGGCTCGCTCCACGCCATTTCAGAAACGCTGACAGCGGCAATACCGCTGGTGCTGGCCGGTCTCGGGATCGGGTTGGCCTTCCGCGCCGGGCTGTTCAATATCGGCGCCGAGGGACAGATGATTGTCGGTGGTCTGGCGGCCTCCATCGCCAGCTTTTCGATCACCGGCGCCTCGATCTGGCTTCATCTGCCACTGGTGTTACTGGTCGGGCTTGCCATCGGCGCCGTCTATGCCGCCATTGCCGGCCTTCTGAAAGCGGCGACCGGCGCACATGAGGTCATCTCGACCATCATGCTCAACCTGATTTCCATCCGGCTTCTCGATTACATGCTTCGCCAGCCCTTCATCCAGAAAGAAGGCCGGTCCGACCCGATCTCGAAAGCGGTCCTCGAATCCGCCGAATTGCCGCGTATCCTCGGATTTGTGGATGCCAATCTGCGGCTTCATGCCGGGATTTTCGTCATGCTGGCGGCGGTGGCAGTCATTTACTGGCTACTGTTCCGCTCAAAACTCGGCTTTGCCTTTCGTATCTCCGGTGAAAATCCGGGGGCCGCACGCTATGCCGGCATCCGGGCAGGACTGACCATTGTCATGGCGATGGCGATTGCCGGTGCGCTGGCCGGGTTGGCCGGTGCGATTCAGGTCACCGGCGTGCTGGGGCGCGCAACACCGGGCTTTACCGCCGGAATCGGCTTTGATGCCATCGCTGTGGCACTTCTGGGGCGGTCGCATCCGGTCGGCATTCTTCTTGCCGGCCTGTTGTTCGGCGCGCTGGAGGCTGGCGGGCGACAGATGCAGGTTGATGCCGGCGTTTCGATTGACATGATCAGCATCATCCAGGCGCTGATTATCATTTTTGTTGCCGCCCCGCTGCTGGTAAGGCGGATCATGCCGTTCCTGTTCCCGAAAAAACCAAAGGGTGGGGAAAGCCCCGAAGAGGGGGCAGATCATGGCTGACCAGAATGCCCATCCATTATCGGCAACATCCGGTACATCATCGGATAACGTAACCGTGCAGGTCACTGACTGGCGGCGTATCATCAGCGGATTCACCCTTGTGATGCTGGCAGCCATCATCCTGTTTCTGCTGGATGCACCTTGGGACAGCGTTTCAACTTTCAAGATTTCACGCCCGCGCGATGACTGGGCGGTCGGCAATCTGGTGTTGCCAAGCCAATTGTTCAACATGATCGCCGCAATCATTCTGGCGTTTCTGGGGACGCGGCTGTTCCTGCGCGGCGGCGGGCGCTGGACCGGACTGTCCCTTGGAATCGGTTTGATCATTCTGGCGATAGCCTTTCTTGTCTGGGCCACTGCCGGCAAGTCGATTTCGCTGACCGGCATGCTGCAGGCAACGGTGGTGCGGGCAGTGCCCATCGCGCTGGCAGCGCTTGGCGGTATCCTGTGCGAGCGTGTGGCCGTGATCAATATCGCCATCGAGGGCATGTTGCTGGCCGGGGCTTTTGCCGGGGCGCTGTTCGGATCGCTGCTTGGCGGCTGGGCGGGTATCATCTGCGCGATGATCACCGGCGGCGTGTTTGGCCTGCTGCTGGCAGTGCTGGTCATTACCTACCGCGTTGACCAGATCATCGCCGGGGTGGTGATAAACCTGTTTGTGCTTGGTCTGA
>CAJWDO010000085.1 GCA_913031555.1 uncultured Alphaproteobacteria bacterium
CAGTGAAATCGAGGCTGGCGACTTTGTGTTTTCCGAAGCGCTTGAAGACATCCATATGAACATCGAATCGCGGCTTGCCGAATTGATTGGCGAGCCGGCGCGGCGGCTTCATACGGCACGTTCGCGCAATGACCAGGTAGCCACCGACTTCAAGCTGTGGGTGCGCGAGCTGATTGATTCGGTTGATGGCGCGCTGGCCGAACTGCAGCTGGCCTTGCTGCGCCGGGCCGAGGAACATGTCGACACGCTGATGCCGGGCTTCACCCATCTGCAGACAGCGCAGCCTGTCACCTTCGGCTTTCACCTGATGGCCTATGTCGAGATGTTTGGACGCGATCGCGGACGCTTTGCCGACGCCCGTCGGCGGCTGAATGAATCACCGCTTGGCGCGGCGGCACTTGCCGGCACATCATTCCCGACGGACCGGCACATGACGGCCGAGCTGCTTGGATTCGACCGGCCGGCCGCCAACGCCATGGATGCTGTGTCGGACCGTGATTTTGCCGTCGAGTTCCTTGCCGCGGCCGCGCTGTGCGCTGTTCACATGTCCCGTCTTGCCGAGGAGATGGTGATCTGGTGTTCAGACAGGTTCGGTTTTATCGCCCTGTCCGATGCCTTCACCACCGGGTCCTCAATCATGCCGCAGAAGCGGAATCCGGATGCGGCCGAACTTGTCCGCGCCAAGCCCGGCCGGATCATCGGTTCGCTGAACAGCCTTCTGGTCATTCTGAAGGGGCTTCCGCTGGCCTATGGCAAGGACATGCAGGAGGACAAGGAAGGCGTCTTCGATGCCGCCGACGCGCTTGGCATCGCCATTGCCGCGACAACCGGCATGGTTGCCGATATGACCGCCAGGCCCGAGGCCATGCGGGCAGCTTTGACCCAGGGCTTTCCAACCGCCACTGACCTTGCCGACTATCTGGTGCGTGACCTGGGACTGCCATTTCGTGAAGCGCATCATGTCAGCGGCAGCATTGTCGCCATCGCGGCCGAGCGGGGATGCGATCTTGACGCGCTGAGCCTTGCCGATATGCGGACTGTCGAACCACGAATCACCAGAGATGTGCTGGCGGTTTTGTCATGCGAGGCGGCTGTCGCGATGCGGCGCAGTTTCGGTGGCACAGCGCCCGATGAAGTGCGTGCGCGGATTGCCGAGGCACGGACACGCTATGGGCTGAATGAAGGCTGAGCGGGAAGGAAAATGACGATGAAGCGTTTTGGATTTGCAATGCTGGTGCTGGCACTTGTCACCGGCGGACTGACCGCCTGCGGCAAGCGGGGCGACCCCTACCGCCCATCCGAGATTCCGGCGCCATCCGCCGACACCGCCTCCTGACACCGGCGGGGATTTCAGGGCATGACAAGCAGTTTTACGCGTGATGATGAAGGGCGACTGACCGTCGGCGGTCTGCCGCTGGAGGATATCGCCGCGACACACGGCACGCCGCTATATGTATATTCCGGCGACGGCATCCGCGCCGATTACCGCAATTTCGCCGCCGCGGTGGCGCCGGTTGACGGCAAGGTGCATTTCGCGCTGAAGGCCAATTCGGCGCTTGGCGTCATCGCGTTGCTGGCCAGCCAGGGGGCCGGCGCCGACATTGTTTCGGGCGGCGAACTGCAACGCGCACTTGCCGCCGGCGTGCCGGCCGCAAAAATCGTCTTTTCGGGCGTCGGCAAAACCACCGCCGAAATTGGCGCCGCACTGGATGCCGGCATCGGCCAGATCAACGCCGAAAGCGCGGCCGAGGTCGAAGCCATCAGCCGCATCGCCGCCACGCGCGGGGTCGTGGCGCCGGTGGCGTTGCGGGTCAATGTCGATGTCGCCCCGGACACGCACGCAAAAATTTCGACCGGCCAGCGTTCCACCAAATTCGGTGTCTCTATATCGCAGAACGAGGCCGCTGCACTGTATCGTCGGCTTGCCGATGATTCGCATATCCGGCCGGCCGGACTGGCGGTTCATATCGGCTCACAGATCTGCGACCTTGATCCGTTCGAACGCGCCTATACGGCGCTTCTTGAATTCAGCAGCGCGCTTCGCGGCGAAGGGCTGCCAGTGCCGACACTCGACCTTGGCGGCGGAATCGGTGTCGATTACGACGCCGGCACCCCTACCGATTTCACCGACTATGGCAAACTTGTCAGCAAGGTTTTCTACGATAGCGGTTTCCAGATCGGCTTCGAGCCGGGGCGTTCGATCGTTGCCAATAACGGCGCGCTCCTGACCCGCGTGATCTACATCAAGGACGGTGACAACAAGCGCTTCGTCATTGTCGATGCGGCGATGAACGACCTTCTACGTCCGACGTTGTATGAGGCGTATCACGCCGTGCTGCCGCTTGCGCCGACCGGGGCGTTGGAAGGCCCGGCGGATATTGTCGGCCCGGTCTGCGAGACAGGTGACTATCTGGCACAGGACCGGATGATGCCGGCGCTTGCCGAGGGTGACGGTCTGGCGGTGATGTCGGCCGGTGCCTATGGCGCGGTGATGGCCTCAAGCTACAATTCACGACCGCCGGCGGGCGAGGTTATGGTGCTGGATGGTGAATGCCATGTGCTGCGCCGGCAGCGTGATATCGCCGAACTGCTGGCCGAAGAAGTGATTCCCGTCTTGTCCTGATCGGCCTGTCTTGACTGGCCTGTCCTGTTTGGGATACCTGTTCCCGGCAACCCCTACTGCCTGACCACCGGATCATCGCGCATGGTCACGGTGACCGTCGGCTCGACGCCGGCCTCGAAGACAAGCTGGGTGAAGAACCCGCTTGTCATCGCCGGCCTGATCACGGCGTCATCGGGGCGGATGATCCGGCTGGCAAGCGGCTCACCCGCCTCTGAAACCACCCTGACCTCGAGGAGCGGAGCATGTGCGAAAAAGGCCGCGTCGTTCTGCAGACGCCCACTGAGACGCATCGTATCGCCGGCATAGTCGGCCTTCAGATCGACAATACGAAGATTCGCCGTGTCCGGACGGACCGAAAGACCGATCCGGTCGAAAACGCCGAGCAACCCCGGCGCGTAGGCGGTTATGGTGGCGCGCTCGACAACAAGGCCAACAACGCTGCCAAGAAGAACAATCATCACAAGAAAAGATCCGATGACCGTTCGCAGGGCGCCGGCCATCTCGCCGGGTTCGGCCTCAGACACCAGCATCGGCGGCGCGGCCTGCCAGACATGCGCGCAGACCGAGCAGCGGACAGCCTGTCCGGCCTCGCCGATCTTCTCGCCATCGACCCGGAAAACCGTGTCGCAGTTCGGGCAGGTCAGCAGCATTGACCTTGCTCTCCTCTTGATGCCTTCACTCTCGATACACCAAAGTCGCCGGTTCGGAAAGTCTGGCCACCAACCGGCGTGCCGTCATTTTGCCCCGATTGCCCCGCCAGAATGTGCTAGACTCGCAATGGCGCATAGGAAGGCTGGCATGGTGGATTTCAGGGCTGCAAGTTCGGCAAATTGGTTTGGAATGGTCGGCGCAACACCCTTGATGATGGCTAAAGGCCGAATTATCGGATAAGCAATGTCACGACGTACTGCAAAATATTTTGCGATCTATCTGGTGCTGGCCCTGGCCTCCTTTGTCTCCGGCCTGCAGCATTTCGTGCTGACCTTGCCACAGGCGCCGCAGGGCAAATTGCAATTCACCGATGGAATTGTCGTGATGACCGGCGGGCAGCAAAGGCTTGATGACGGGCTGCGCCTTCTGACCGCGCAAAATGGCGGGAAAATGCTGATTTCAGGCGTCGGCGACGGTGTCAACAGGGCGGTGCTGGTACAGGAACTTGGCCTTGATGATCACAAGGCCGAATTGCTGTTCTGCTGTGTTGAGCTGGATTTCGAAGCCGGCAACACACGGGGGAACGCCAGTGTGACACGCAGCTGGGCGCTGAGCCATGACATGGGCTCGCTGCGGCTTGTGACAGCCAACTATCACATGCCGCGGGCGCTGCTGGTATTTGCCCGCGAAATGCCCGAATTTGACCTGTATCAATGGCCGGTGACACCGGCGGACCTCGACCTGTCAGGCTGGTGGCGAGATCGCGCCATGATGCGGCTGTTGACCCGCGAATATGCGAAATATCTGGCGGAAACAATCCAGATCTGATGGCAAACTGGTGTGATCGGCACCGTGCCAGCCCTGAGCCGTGCCAGCCCTGATATAGATCAGCTCTGATCTATATCAGCTCTGGCCGGCGTCAATAATCGACCGGCGAATTTCGCGGGTGCGGTGGAACAGGCTTTCGAGCTTGTCCCTCTCACCCCACCGGATGGCCCGCTGCAGATCCGAAAGATCCTCGGAGAATCGCTGCAGCATTTCCAGCACCGCCTCGTCATTGTTGATGAAGACGTCACGCCACATCACCGGGTCGGAGGCGGCAAGCCGTGTGAAGTCACGAAAGCCCGAGGCGGAGAATCTGATCACGTCATTCTTCAGCTGGCTTTCCAGATTGACCGCCGTGCTGACGATTGTGTAGGCAATCAGATGCGGCAGATGCGATGTCAGCGCCAGCACCTTGTCATGGTAATCGGCATCCATGCGCTCGGCCACCGCGCCCATGGCGGTAACAAAAGCTTCAAACCGCGCCACTTCTACCTCGGGCACCTCACCTGGCAGGATCAGCCAATACCGGCCCTTGAACAAATCGGGAAAGCCGGCCCCCGGGCCGGAATGTTCGGTGCCGGCAAGCGGGTGCGAGGGGATCCAGTGAATGCCGTCACCAACATGCGGCGTGACATCCCGCACCACCGACCGCTTGGTCGAGCCGGTATCCGTCAGAACCGCACCGGGCTTCATCGCCGGCATGATTTGTGCCGCCAGCGCGCCAATGGCACCGACCGGCACCGACATCACCACCAGATCGGCATCGGCGACGGCCTCAACCGCGTCCGCGGTGAAACTGTCGGCAAGCCCGAGGTGCTTCACTTCGGGCGCCACCTCGGGATCGCTGTCGCAACTGACAATGTGGTCAACAATGCCGGCGCGACGCGCGGCCAGTGCCACCGAGGATCCGATAAGGCCGATCCCGATGATCGCTATCCTGCTGTAAATTGCTGTCATGGCTGTTCCTGATCCGGCGTTGCGGCGATGACGCCGATGACGCGATGCTCGCCTGCAATACTGTCGGCCGGCGCTTCCAACCGTCCCGCCATTCTGTCAATGACCATGCCATCATCGCCCTGACGGGCAACAAGGGTCATTTCATTCTCAACAACATCCGCAGGTTGCCGGCCGATCATCCATGTCGGCGGCAACGCATCCGACCGGAAGGGCGGGGTGCTGGCGATCAGGTAATACTCTGTGTCCGCCACCAGCCAGGCAGCCACCTCCGCCTCACAGCTTTCCGGCACCAGCGCCAGACCGACACCGGCACCGAGATGCGATCTGACAGCATCAAGATCGGCGCATTCACGTATTGTGACAAGGCCACCAAAATGCCAACCCGCCACCGACATCGCCTGATAATGGACGGCCACCTCGAGCGAGCCATCCTGCAGCGCCGTGCTTGCCGTCATCAGCTGACGCCAGACATTCGCCACAAGTTGGCGCGGCAAATCGGGCGCGGCGGCGGCAAGCCGTTCAATCACTGCCGCCTCGCGTCCCGGGCGATAGGCCGAGTGGCCCTGCTTCGCTGCGATGATGTCGCTGGCAAGCGTCATGCGCCGCCGCACCAGCGCAAGGATTTCGTCATCCAGCCGGTTGATGGTCGCTCGCAAATCGTTCAGATGGTCGGTCATATATGGTCGGTCATGGATCAGGCAATAACTTTGAACAGCACGGGGCAGCGCGCCACCTGACCGGCCATCCTTTGTTTCCGGTTCCGTCGCGCCTCAGTCTCTATAGCAGACTGACCGCCGCCGGTGCCAGACAATCATGAAGATGGACATAATCTTGAGGACGGGACGGGACGCCGGGTCGTGGCTATCAAATGGTCATTCTGTCCCTTCGCGGATGGCGCCGGTGGGACGCGGCGCGAGCTTGCGCCCGATTGCCGATTTTGCCGTGCGCAGGCGTCCTGTCTGCCCGGCCGGCGCATAGAGGTTCTTTTCCGCCTCGATCACCAGAACGCCACCTATGCCGGGTGACCAGTTGTGGCCAATCCGTTCAATCTGTGGTCCGATTTTAAGAAAAAGCCCCGGGGCAGCCGGCGGGGTGAACAGGATTGTCCGCGCTTCGACCGGCGTAAAGCCATGCTGCTGAAGGAGGTGGCGCAGCTGGCCGCGCGAATAGGGCCTGCCATGGCCGAAGGGCGTCTTTTCCGCGCGCGCCCAGAGCCCGTTGCGGTTCGGCACCATCACCATAAGCCTCCCCGACCCGTCAAGAACACGCCAGCATTCATCAAGAAGCCGACTTGGGTTCGGGTCGAATTCCAACGCATGGAGCAACAGAAGCCTGTCAAGCTGGACGTTCTGCACCGGCAGGGCACGGCTGTCGACGAGCGTCGCGCGGCCAGGACCCTTCCTTGGCCATCTTAGCGGGCCAAGGCGCATCGGCATCAGCGCCAGCGCGTGAAGCTGGTCCTCGGCCCGGAGCACGGGTGGCGCATAGCCGATGGCCGCGTTGCAGGCATTCGGCGCCCGGTTCCAGAAGGCGGTCAGGGCGCGGCGCAGGCGCATCGCCACGTGGCGGCCCTGACGTGTCCGGTAATAGTCGCGAAGCAAGCCGGCATCCTCGAACATCGCTCAACCCATGTTCGACAGTTCATAGGCGATCTGCCGGCAATCCACATAAGCCTCCGGCTTGGCGGTACGAACCCGCACCGCCGTCACGCCGGGATGCGCCGCAAGCGAGTCGAAAATCTGCCGCGCCAGCGTTTCCTGAAGGTCGAAATGCCGCGATGTGGCGATGTCGAGGATGGTGGTGCGAATCACATCGTAATTCAGCGCATCCTCAAGCCTGTCAGTTGTCGGTTCGGTGGCATCCGCCAGTACGATCTCGGCATCGATCAGTACAGGCTGAGGCGCCAGCCTCTCATGATCAAAGGCGCCAATCCGGCAGGCGC
>CAJWDO010000086.1 GCA_913031555.1 uncultured Alphaproteobacteria bacterium
GATCTCGCTACCGGCGGGGCTCGTGGCGTTATAGTCTTCCCACGGGTTGCCGCTGCACTGCTTGAGGCCAAGTGAGATCCGGCGCTTTGACAGATCGACGTCAAGCACCATCACCTCCACCTGTTGGCTGGTCGAGACAATCTTGCCAGGATGGACGTTCTTCTTGGTCCAGCTCATCTCGGAGACGTGGACAAGACCTTCAACACCGGCTTCAAGCTCAACAAATGCGCCGTAATCGGTGATGTTGGTGACACGGCCTTCCAGCTTCGAGCCAATCGGGAACTTGCCCTCCACACTCTCCCATGGATCTGATTGCAGCTGCTTCATGCCAAGCGAGATACGCTGTGTCTCGGGGTTGAAGCGGATCACCTGAACCTCGACGGTCTCGCCGATCTGCAGCGCTTCCGACGGATGGCTGATACGCTGCCATGCAATGTCGGTCACATGCAGCAGGCCATCGACACCACCAAGATCGACGAAGGCGCCGTAATCGGTGATGTTCTTGACCACGCCCTGAAGGACCTGACCTTCCTGGAGGTTGGAGACAAGCTCCGAACGGGCTTCGGCCCGGGATTCTTCCAGAACGGCGCGGCGGGACACGACAATGTTGCCGCGGCGGCGGTCGATCTTCAGGATCTGGAAAGGCTGCGGGGTGCCCATCAACGGACCAAGGTCGCGGACCGGCCGGATGTCGACCTGGCTGCCTGGCAGAAAAGCTGTGGCGCCTGACAGATCGACGGTGAAGCCGCCCTTGACCTTGCCAAAAATAACGCCGGTGACGCGTTCCTGCTTTTCGAAGGATGCCTCGAGGAGGCCCCATGCCTCTTCGCGGCGGGCCTTGTCGCGCGACAGCATGGCCTGGCCATTCTTGTCTTCCATGCGCTCGACATAGACTTCGATCTCGTCACCGACTTTGATGTTCGGCTCCTGCCCGGGGACGGCCAGTTCCTTCAGGGGAACGCGGCCCTCGGATTTCAGGCCAACATCGATGATGACGGCATCGCCCTCGAGGCCGACGACAAAGCCGCGAACGACGCTGCCCTCGATATTGGTGTGTTCGCCAAAGCTTTCAGCAAGAAGATCAGCAAAATTCTCGGTTGCAGCCTCGGCTGCGGAAGTGGTTTGGGGTGTCAAAGATATCTCCGTTTTCGCCTGTGGCCGGAGCCGGCAGTCAACTGCCGGGCGGCCGTTCGTTCCTCAGCTGGCGATGAGGGCCGGTCAGGCTGAACATGGTTTCCGCGCGGCGTGATGCCATCGTATTCCGCCTGCTGCGGAACGGGGAAACCCAAGCCGGGTTTTTGGTGGCGAATGGTTGGTTTGCCGCCAGCGTTTCCTGTTTCACAAAATGAAGGGTCGGCCGTTCAGTCTGCCGGCCCTCCGGTTCATTGTTTCCGCTGATGTTCGATATGGTTGACGGCCGCGGCGAAAACGCTGTCGGCATCAAGCCTTGTCGTATCGATGATCAACGCGCCGTCCGCCGCCTTCAAAGGCGCCGTGTTACGCTCCCGGTCACGCCGGTCCCGATCACTCATATCCTCGAGAACGTCGCGGAACATAACGGATTGCCCTGCATCTTGCAACTCCCGGGTGCGCCGCCCTGCGCGTTCCTCGAGATCGGCGTCGATGAAGAATTTGAAATCGGCGTCGGGAAGGATCACGCTGCCGATATCACGGCCGTCGAGAATGGCGCCGGCATGGCCCGGCCTGTTACCTGCAAACTGGCGTTGAAAGGCGACGAAATTCTGTCTGACCATAGGCATGGCGGCGACGACAGATGCCATGCCGGCAACCTCATCGGTTCGAATGGCCGGGGTGCCGGCCATCGACAGATCAATATCCCGAATGGCAGCCGCCGCCAGTGGTTCTTCAATTTTTTCAGGTAGATATCCAGATTTCAGAAGATGCAGCGCCAGGCAGCGATAGAGTGATCCCGTATCGAGATGCGCCAGATTGAAATGTGCTGCAAGTCGTTTGGCAAGCGTTCCCTTGCCGCTGGCGGCAGACCCGTCGACCGCAATGATCATGAAAGCCTGCCAATGCGAAGCGCCGCGCCGCGCTGATTCATGCTGTCGGCAAATCCGGGAAAGCTTGTGTTGATGGTGCCGCATCCGCTTACGGTGATTGGCGCATCCGATATCATACCAAGTGTCAGGAAGGACATGGCGATCCGGTGGTCATATTGCGAATCGATGGTGATGCCGCCCGGGATCGTGCCGCCGGTCACGGTCATGCTGTCCTCATCATAGGTGACCTCGCCCCCGGCGGCAGCGATTCCGTCGGCGACAACGGCGATCCGGTCGGTTTCCTTGACCCGCAATTCCTCAACGCCAAGCATGCGGGTAACGCCGTCCGCCTTCGTCGCAGCAATGGCGAGGATCGGGTATTCGTCGATCATTGAGGCGGCCCGTGCCGGCGGCACGTCGATGCCATGAAGTTGACTGTGGCGCACGCGCAGATCGGCAACAGCCTCGCCGCCCTCGACGCGTTGATTGGTGATCTCGATATCGCCGCCCATATCGCGCAAGGTCTGGATCAGCCCGGTGCGAAGCGGGTTCATGCCGACAGTCGGAATTGTCAGATCGCTACCCTCGGTGATCAGCGCCGCCACCATCGGGAAGGCGGCAGATGAAGGATCACGCGGCACGATGATGTCCCTCGCGATCAGGGTTGCCTCGCCCTCAAGTTCAACAATATGGGTGCCGTCAGTGTCGGTGTGCGATCGCACGGTTGCCCCGAAATGCGTGAGCATGGCCTCGGTATGGTCACGCGATGCGGTCGGCTCGCGCACAATGCTGGTGCCGCGGGCATTCAAGGCCGCCAGCAGAACAGCCGACTTGATCTGGGCCGAGGCGACCTTGCTGGTGTGATCGGCCGCCAGCGGCGTTTCGGACCCGGTGATGGTAACTGGCAGCCTGTCACCATCGCGGGCGGTGATGCTGGCGCCCATTAAGGCAAGCTGGTCGGTCACACGTGCCATCGGACGGCGGCTCAGCGACGCATCGCCGCAGAAGGTGGCGGTCAGCGGCTGGCCGGCGACGACTCCCATCAAAAGCCGCACGCCGGTGCCACTGTTGCCAAGGTCAAGCGGGCTGGTCGGCGAGACCAGACCCGATGTGCCGACGCCGGTGACATGCCATATGCCATCATCATCACGTGTGAATTCGGCACCAAGTGCCTGCATGGCACGGCCGGTGGCCAGGACGTCGTCACCTTCCAGAAGGCCGCTGACCTGTGTTGTACCAATGGCAAGCCCACCAAGGATCAGAGATCGATGAGATATTGATTTGTCGCCCGGAACATCAAAGCGTCCTGACAGGCCGGAATGGTGTCCTGACTCGAGGGTTTCATGCGTTGTGAGCGAATTGTCGCTTGGCATCGGTAACGGCACTTTCTGTCCTGGCGCCGTGGCTTTGGGTGGCAATGGCGCGTGCGGGAATTTTGCTGCGCGAAGTGATAACATTCTTGTCCGCCGCTAGGCAATGATGCGGCGATCCGGCCCTCCACAGGATGAAGTGATCGTCAAATCCCCGATTTAAATGCGTCAGGCATGAATTTTGTTTTTGACAGTGATGCCAAATTGTATCAAATCGCATGAATGGTGTCTGTGTCGGACATCATCTTATGTGCCATTCAGCCCACCGTCGGTGACAGTGGGCAAGGCTTTGATAGGTTTTTAATATGGCGAAAGCTGAACTCGGCCTGAAGCGTACCTGCCTTTCATGCGGCATGCGCTATTATGATTTCAACAGGACACCCATCATCTGCCCCGGGTGTCAGACTGCATTTGACCCTGAACTTGTCGTTCGCAGCCGGCGGGGCCGCGCCGTGCCAAAGAGCGAGAGCAAGGCCGGCAAGGCGAACGCCTCGACAGTGGTGGACGAAGCCGCGGCTCCTGACGATGAAGAGCCGCAGGCCGATGAGGAAAAATCGGCAACCGAAGGGTCTGAGGACGAAGACGAATTCGAGGGTGATGACATCAATGTCGATAATGACGACAGCGCCGGTCTGATCGCCAACGACCTTGATGAAGACGAAGAAATCATTCCCGGCATCCCAAAGGACGACGAATAAACACCGTCCCCGACCCGACATTTTTTTCTTGCTCGGTCGGTGCTGGCTGGGATAGAAAATGGGGCACCGGGCGCCGCCCGGAACCTATGGTTGGATCACCAGACCAACGATCGTCAGATCACATGCGACGGGGCTATAGCTCAGCTGGGAGAGCGCTACAATGGCATTGTAGAGGTCAGCGGTTCGATCCCGCTTAGCTCCACCAACCGCATCAAAAGACCCGCCATCAGGCGGGTTTTTGCTTTTCCGGACTGTCATGTCTGCCCGAATCAGGCGGCGGCCAGCAAACCGATAACGGCGTTACGTAAAGCCGCTTCACTGTCGGCGGCCCGCAGGAAATGACTTGAAGCCCGCAGTTGGCGCGACGCAAGGCCAAGCGTGGCAAGATGACCGGCACCATCACGATCACTGCCAAGTACCAGCATGACAATATCGACCGGTCTGCCATCGGGACTGTCGAATTCGACAGGCTGATCGAGCGTGGCGAGAAGCGAGCTGGTAGTCGCGGCGCCAGTGATTGTTGCATGTGGCAGTGCGATGCCATCGCCGATTGCCGTGCTGCCGAGCTTCTCGCGGTCAATGACAGAATCGAGGACGCTCCGCTCACACAGACCGGCGTGACGAGCCACGCGTCTGCACAGGCTTTCAAGAAGCTGTTTCTTGCTTGTCACGGCATGCCGGCACAGCAGAATACCGGGCATCTGTCCCGTTTGGATCATGAAATGTCACTCGGAAAATCATAAAAGTGCGGCGTGACCGGCGCTCATTGAGACCGCACCCCGTCGCGAGAAGGCGGGAAACTAGAAGCAACAGACGTGCCTGTCAAGGCAGCATCAGACGACTTTTGAAGGGAGGTGTCAGATTGAGAAGCGGTCGCCGAGATACACCTGACGCACACCCTTGTGTCCAATTACTTCGTCGGGGGTGCCTTCCATCAACACCGTGCCATCATGGATGATGTAGGCACGGTCGACGATGTCGAGGGTCTCTCGGACATTATGGTCGGTGATAAGGACGCCAAGCCCGTGCATTTTCAACTGTGCGATCAGGTTTCTGATGTCGTTCAGCGCAATCGGATCGATGCCGGCAAGAGGTTCGTCAAGCAACAGGAATGTCGGCCGCATCGCCAGCGCACGGGCGATCTCCAGCCGTCGTCGCTCACCACCGGACAGGTTTACAGCCGATGTGTTGCGAAGATGCGCAATTGAAAATTCGGCCATCAGATCATCAAGGATGGCGTCATGGTCACCCTTGGTTCCCTCGGTCGTCTCCAATACGGCCCGAATGTTCTGCTCAACCGTCAGTCCACGGAAAATACTCGATTCCTGCGGCAGGTATCCAAGCCCGAGCCGTGCCCTCTGAAAGACCGGCAGGTCGGTGATCTCGGTGCCGTCGAACTGCACATTGCCTTCATCCGCAGGCAGCAGGCCAACCAGAATGTGGAATGTCGTCGTCTTGCCGGCCCCGTTTGGCCCCAGCAGCCCGACAGCCTCGCCGCGCTTGAGTTGCATCGAAACGTTGCGAACGACCCGCTTGCCACTGAAGCTCTTGCCGATACCACTTGCCACCAGTCCCTCCTGGTGCGAGATCAGGCGCGGACGGTTCAGGTCGCTTGATGTCATGTCAAATTCTGCGGTGGCCATAATATCTCTTTTAAAATCTGGCGACGAGACTAGCGGCATTTTCCTTTAATCTCAACGGTCAATCGCCTGTTTTTATAACAATTGATGTCAGTTTGATTGCAGAACACCGCTGACCCGCCCACCGGTTCCTGTCGACAGCATGCGGCTGTTGCCGGTTTTGAGATTCATCTCGGCACGGTCACCAAGCATGCGACTGCCACCATCGATGATTTCGACATTGCCGGTGACAGTTGCGAATTCGGATCCGGCGTCATAAGTCGCGGCATCACCGGTGGCCTCGCGGCCGGTGGCGCTGGTCACCTTCACATTCCCTTCGGCGTCGATGGCTGTCAGGCTGCCATCCGCGGCGAAATAGGCATTCACCAGATTGCCGGCAAAGACGCGCCCGTTCGAATCCGTGTAGATGGCCTTGCCTATGGCGGTCATCTTCTGGGTCTCGTCATCCCTGGTATCAAGATCGACTGATGTGTCAGCCGTGATCGTGCCGCGTGACCCGGATACAACGGCCTTTGGTCCCTCAACCCGATAATCCTCTTCGGCAATCCTGTAGATGAATTTGCTGCCGCTGGCGCGCGATGTTTCGTCCTTGAAGGCAGCTTTGCCTGTCGCCGTCACGGTTTTGATATCGCGCTCCTCGCTATCGGGGTCATAGGTGGCGACAAGAATATTGCCGCGAATCACCTTGTCGCCCTGTATGGCGACAGCGTTACCCTTCGCTGTGTAGATGCCATCATTCTGGTTCCATTCCAGAATGTCATCCGCCTCGACCGTCAGTGGCGTTCCATCCTGTGCGGCAACGCCCATCGGCAAGGCGGCAAGGGCGACAAGACATATGCCGAGAAAACCGGACCGTAATTTTGGCGATGTTGCGTTCGATGTCAGAAACATGTCTTCCTCTTGTGATGTGATGCGTTCGGCATCTTTACGCCATGGCGCGACGACTGATGGCGGATCAGAAGCCGTTCCCCGTGTCATTAAGTGTCATTCGTGGCTTGTCGGTGAAGATGATGATGCGGCCTCTGTCGGTCACCTGCATGCCGCCGGCGAGGATGACCCCGCTGTCATTCTCGACCCGCACCGGTCTGTCGGTGTTCATATGACCATCTTCAAGGTTGGCGTGGATCACCTCGGCCAACATGACGAGACCAGTGTCGCGGCTGGTGATCACAACATCGCCTATGAGGTCGATTTCCGTCAGGTCCGGAAAATACACCCCCGTTACCGAGGTGACATTCAAAACATCCCCATTTGCGCGGAGAAGTTCGGCCGTCGGTG
>CAJWDO010000087.1 GCA_913031555.1 uncultured Alphaproteobacteria bacterium
AAATGCCCGAGGTGGTGAAGAAGGGGATCAACACCTTCAAGCATTTCATGGCCTATAAGGGCGCGCTGATGGTCGATGATGACGAGATGTATGCCAGTTTCCAGCGCTGTGCCGAGCTTGGTGCGATGCCGCTTGTCCATGCCGAGAATGGCGACGTCGTCGCGCAATTGCAGGCCAAGCTGATGGAAGACGGCAATAACGGGCCGGAGGCGCATGCCTATTCGCGTCCCCCCGAGGTCGAGGGCGAGGCCACCAACCGCGCCATCATGATTGCTGATATGGCCGGCGTGCCGCTCTATGTCGTGCATGTGTCCTGCGAACAGGCGCATGAGGCCATCCGGCGGGCCCGCCAGAAGGGCATGCGGGTCTATGGCGAGCCGTTGATCCAGCATCTGCTTCTTGACGAGGGCGAATATGCCAACCCGAACTGGGACCATGCCGCGCAGCGCGTGATGTCGCCACCCTTCCGCAACAAGCTTCATCAGGACAGTCTGTGGGCGGGCCTTCAGGCCGGCAGCCTGCAGGTTGTGGCCACCGACCATTGCGCCTTCACAACCGAGCAGAAGCGCTTCGGCCTTGGTGATTTCACCAAGATCCCGAATGGTACCGGCGGCCTTGAGGACCGCCTGCCGCTGCTCTGGACATATGGTGTGGGGACAGGCCGCCTTACGATGAACGAATTCGTTGCCGCGACCTCCACCAACATCGCCAAGGCACTGAACCTGTATCCGCGCAAGGGCGCGATCCTTGAAGGCGCGGATGCCGATATCGTTGTCTTTGACCCGACGCGTGAGAAGACCATCAAGCACAGCACGCAGCAATCCGCGATCGACTACAATGTGTTCGAGGGTTTCACCGTCAAGGGTCTGCCACGCTTTACCATGACCCGCGGTTATGTGGCGATTCAGGAAGACGAGGTCAAAACCCGCGAGGGTCATGGCAAGTTCGTGTCCCGTGAGCCGTTCTCGCCGACCAACAAGGCGCTGTCGAAGTGGAAGGCGCTGACAGCACCGCGCAAGGTCATCCGGGACCCGGCCAACATGCCGGCGGGAGTCTGATGCCAACGCAATTGCTGGACATTTCCGTCACGCCGCGGCGGGATTTGGGGCCACTGGCGTAACGGGGGATTGATGTCACAGGATACCAACAGCACCCCGGCCATTCAGGCTGACAAGCTCTGTTTGACCTTCGATGCGAATGACGGGCCGGTACATGCGCTGAAAGACGTCGACCTGACCATCGAGAAGGGCGATTTTGTGTCTTTCATCGGCCCGTCGGGATGTGGCAAGACCACCCTGCTTCGGGTCATCGCCGATCTTGAGCATCCAACAGGCGGTACCATTTCGGTGAACGGCATGACGCCCGAGGAAGCTCGGCTTGGCGGTGCCTATGGCTATGTATTCCAGGCGCCGGCGCTGCTGGCCTGGCGCACCATCGAACGCAATATTGGGCTACCACTTGAAATCATGGGGATCAGCCGCGCCGAACAGGCCGAGCGCGTGCAACGGACGCTGGAGCTTGTCGGACTTGACGGATTTGGCCGGAAATTCCCCTGGCAGCTGTCGGGGGGCATGCAGCAGCGCGCCTCCATCGCGCGGGCACTGGCCTTTGACGCCGACCTTCTGCTGATGGATGAACCTTTTGGCGCCCTTGATGAAATCGTCCGCGACCATCTGAACGAACAGCTTCTACAACTCTGGAAGAAGACCGGCAAGACAATCTGCTTTGTCACCCATTCGATCCCCGAGGCGGTCTATCTGTCGACCCGCATCGTCGTCATGTCACCGCGGCCGGGTCGGGTGACCGACATCATCGAATCCGACCTTCCGGATGAGAGGCCGCTTGATATCCGGGAATCAAAGCGGTTCCTTGAGATTGCCCAGCGGGTCCGCAACGGGCTGCGGGAAGGGCATTCCTATGACTAGGCGGCGAACAGATCACCCCGCCGTTGGCGGCACGGTTTCGGCAGGAATGCTGCGGTGACGGGCATGGTCAACAGGATAGCGCCGATTGCCGTCGTGGTCGCCGCGATCATGATCATCTGGTATGGCTTTACCGTGCATCTGAACGCGCCCTGGCAGATCGAACGCTATGAAAAGGCCGGTACCGAATGGCAGATGAGCGATCTTGTGCGCGATACGATGGCGCAGGGCCGCCCGATCCTGCCGGCCCCGCACCAGATCGTCACCGAAATCTGGAACACCACGGTCAAGAAGAAGATCACCTCGAAACGCTCGCTGATCTATCATGGCAGCATCACCCTGTCCTCTACCCTGCTTGGCTTTGCGATGGGAACGATCCTTGGCATCGGTCTGGCGGTGTCGATTGTCGAGAACAGGGCGATGGACAAATCGCTTATGCCGTGGATCATCACCAGCCAGACAATTCCAATTCTCGCCATTGCTCCGATGATCATCGTCGTATTGAACGCGGTCGGACTGTCCGGGCTGGTCCCAAAAGCGCTCATTTCGACCTACCTCAGTTTCTTTCCCGTTGTTGTTGGAATGGTCAAGGGACTGCGGAGTCCCGACCCGATGCTGATGGATCTGATGCGCACCTACAAGGCATCACGGCTGCAAACCTTCTGGAAGCTGCGCCTTCCCGCTTCGGTGCCGTTCCTGTTCGCCTCGATGAAGGTTGCCATCGCCATCAGCCTTGTCGGTGCGATTGTCGGTGAATTGCCGACCGGCGCTGTCGCCGGGCTTGGCGCGCGGCTGCTGGCCGGATCCTATTACGGCCAGACGATTCAGATCTGGTCGGCGCTGATCTCGGCAGCCTGCATGGCGGCGCTTCTTGTCGGCGTCGTCGGCCTGATCAGCCATTTCGCACTTCGCCGCATGGGGCTGCGGACATGACCGGGTTCCAGCGTGCCATCGCCACCCTTGGTGGACTTGCGGCGGCAGCGGCGCTGATCATCGCCATCCTCGATCCCGGCGGGGCCGACATGATGCTTGCGACCGGCGGCCTGGTTCTTGCCGCTGTCGGTATGCGCCACCATTTCGGCCTGAATTCCGGCCTTAATTTCGGCCTGATGCCACAGGCACGCATTGATCTTCTGGCCAGTCTTGGTGGCATGGCGCTGCTGCTGTCCATTCTTGACGGTGACATGCCGGCCGCAAGCTGGGCATTGCTTGTCGCGTGCTGGCTGTTTGGATGGTTGGCCGTGGAAAAGGCAATGGCGGCGCGACACCTGTCAAAGGCACTTGCCTCTGTTGTGTCACTGGCGGTGCCTGTCTTCTTCGGTGCCTGGATCATCTTTGTGTGGGAAATGATGACAATCGGCCTGCAGATCCCCACCGTATTGCTGCCACCACCATCGATGATCGCCGTTCGCTTCGCCGCATCAACCTCCATCCTCTGGGCCGATTTCCAGCAGACCGTCATCAAGGCGGCGCTGAGCGGCTATATTCTCGGCTGTGGCAGCGCCTTCATCGCCGCCATCCTGATCGACCGCGTGCCATTCCTTCAGCGCGGTCTTCTGCCAGTCGGCAACTTCGTCTCGGCGCTGCCAATCATCGGCATCGCGCCAATCATGGTGATGTGGTTCGGCTTTGACTGGCAGTCAAAGGCCGCCGTTGTCGTGGTAATGACCTTCTTCCCGATGCTGGTAAATACCCTTGCCGGGTTGCAGGCGACGCAGACCATGGAACGCGACCTGCTGCGTACCTATGCCTCTTCCTATTTTCAGCTGCTGGTCAAGCTGCGGCTGCCGACAGCGGCACCGTTCATCTTCAACGCGCTGAAGATCAATTCCACACTGGCGCTGATCGGCGCCATCGTCGCCGAATTCTTCGGCACCCCGATTGTTGGCCTTGGCTTTCGCATCTCGACCGAAGTCGGTCGCATGAATCTCGATATGGCGTGGGCGGAAATTGTTGTTGCCGCCCTCGCCGGATCACTCAGCTACGGCCTTCTCAGCCTGCTCGAAAGGCAGGTTACCTTCTGGCACCCGTCGAACCGCCGGAAATCCTCCTAACCACTCAACAAACAACAACCCAGGGAGCATAACATGAAAAAGACACTGACAACCCTGCTGGCACTTGCCGCAACCGTCGCCATGGGCACGGCGGCAAGCGCAGCGGACAAGCTGACATTGCAGCTGAAATGGGTCACCCAGGCCCAGTTCGCCGGCTATTTCGTCGCCGCCGACCAGGGCTTCTATGACGAGGAAGGCCTCGATGTCACCATCAAGCCCGGCGGGCCTGACGTCTCGCCGGTCCAGGTAATTGCCGGTGGCGGCGCGGATGTGGTGATCGACTGGATGCCTTCGGCTCTGGCGTCCCGCGAAAGGGGCGTTGATCTTGTCAACATCGCGCAGCCCTTCAAATCCTCGGGCATGATGCTGACCTGCCGCAAGGATTCCGGCATCAAGGCACCCGCCGATTTCAAGGGCAAGACACTTGGTGTCTGGTTCTATGGCAACGAATATCCATTCCTGTCATGGATGAGCCAGCTTGGCATTCCGACCGACGGCAGCAGCAACGGCGTGAATGTTCTGAAGCAGGGCTTCAACGTTGACCCAATCCTGCAAAAGCAGGCCGAGTGCGTATCCACCATGACCTATAACGAGTACTGGCAGGTCATCGATGCCGGGTTGACCGCCGACGAACTGGTTGTCTTCAAGTACCAGGAACAGGGCGTTGCGACGCTTGAGGACGGCCTCTATGTCCTTGGCGACAGGCTTGAGGACGCCGCCTTCCAGGACCAGATGGTGCGTTTTGTCCGCGCCTCGATGAAAGGCTGGAAGTGGGCCGAGAGCAATCCGGACGCCGCCGCCGACATCGTTCTCGAGAATGACGC
This sequence comes from uncultured Alphaproteobacteria bacterium, assembly GCA_913031555.1. GTDB lineage: Bacteria > Pseudomonadota > Alphaproteobacteria > Puniceispirillales > Puniceispirillaceae > UBA8309. The sequence goes on from CAJWDO010000087.1 coordinate 4,801, forward strand.
CACCGGCGCCCAGACCGAGAAGCATCAGCGCCGGATGATGGGCGAGATCGCCAAGCTGACCGCCGGTTCGAACGGCGCTCTGGACCCGGCCGATTACGAGCGCACAGTGGCAACACTGATGAAAGGCGGATCGGATCCCGTGATCACCAAGGCACCCGAAGGTGCCTGGACACATATGATCACCGACAAGGCTCTGTAAGGTCAGACGCACACCGTAAAAAAGAGGCCGCTCGCAATTCGCGGGCGGCCTTTTTCCATGCGGTTGGCTTATCCAGGCTGCCAGTCACTCCTCGGCGATATCCTCGGCCCAGAGTTCGGGCTTCTCACGGATAAATCGCTCCATCAGCGCGATGCAGTCGGCATCATCGGCAATTACCACCTCGACGCCATGCTGGCGAAGAAAGTCCTCATTGCCGCCAAAGGTTTTATTTTCCCCGACCACCACGCGCGGAATACCGAATTGCACGATGGTGCCGCTGCACATCATGCAGGGGCTGAGCGTCGTATACAGGACCGTATCCCGATAGGTTCGCTGGCGGCCTGCCTTGCGAAGCGCGTCCATTTCACCATGCGCGATCGGATCCCCCTGCTGCACACGCTGGTTATGGCCCCGCGACACTTCCTGCCCGTCGCGCGCCAGCACAGACCCGATGGGACAGCCACCCTCATCGAACCCCTTCCTGGCCTCGTCATACGCGTTCATCAGCATCTGCCTGTCGGTTTCGGTCATCATCACGCTCTCCTGTCTTCTCTCAGCTTCCCTGCCGGGTCCCTTGCGGTTCGGTGTAATAGGGAAGGTGTTCAACCCGCGGCGTGTATTCACCACGTGCCACAAGCCCGTCCAGATGGTCGGCAATCTGGTCCAGCCGCGCGAACCACACATCCTTTGTCCGCAAGGTTTCCTCGAGCCACGCCTCGACCTGACGCCAGCGCGCCAGCCTGCCCGTCAGGAACGGATGGATGATCAGCATGAAAAATCCACCAGCCTCATAGGCGGCGTCGAACTCCTCCCAGAAAGCACCAAGGCCGGCCGATGGTGCCTTGACCGGCATCATATAGCCGATCTCGGCATAATGCGCGAAGGGCGGCCAGTCATCGGTGCCCCAATGCACCGGCATTTCCCAGAACCCGCCTGCCGCCGTTTCCACCCGATAGGGGATGTCGTCGGCCATCATCGATGATTCATACCGGAACCCATGCTCGACCAGAAGATCGACCACCTCCTGATTGATGTTGTAGACAGGCGCCCGGTACCCCGCCGGCGTGCCGCCACAATATTTCCGGTAAGCCGCCAGCGCGCGCTCGAACCAATAGCGCTGGTCGGGTGCCTCGATCGGATCCTCGTGAAGATAGCCATGATGCCCGATTTCATGGCCACCCTCGAGGATCGCCTCGACCGCATTCGGATAAGTCTCCACGCACCAGCCGGGAAGAAAGAAGGATTGCTGGATGCCATACCGGCGGTAGGTGTCAAGAATCCGCGGGATGGCGACTGTTGGGCCATAGCGCCCCATGCTGATCGGATACAGCCTGTCATGCGCGTCCTCGGGCCTGGCGATATGGATCAGGCTGTCAGCATCCATATCGAAGGAAATCACGCACGCGCATCTGGCTCCGTTCGGCCATGGTACGGGGTTCTGGATCATCTTGGCCTCCCTTGAATTTTAATCGGTGCAAGTTGCGCGGCCATACCGCATGGTCAATTCGCGCCTATATAATGGGCCTGTTCCGCGGTCCAGCTGAGATAAATGGTGGTGGCCGTCTTCAGGTTCATTTTCGAAAGTTCACGCTCCTGAAGCTGAACCTTCAGCTCGCTGCCATCTTCCGCCTCGAGGAACAGCGTCACCACCGAGCCGATGAACTCCTCCGAGATCAGCGAACACGCGATGGCATTGCCACGCCGCGGCTTTGTGGTGGAAATCTGCGCCAGGTCGGCCGCCACGACGAATTGCGCCACCTCGCCCTTCTGCGGCTTGTCATGCTTCCCGAGATCAACGGTGAAACTGCCAAGGCTACCGTCAATCGTCACCGTCTTCGCCGACGCCTTGGCTACAGTGCCGGAGATGATGTTGTTGCGCCCGACAAATTCGGCGACGAACCTGTTGGCCGGCGCGCGG
>CAJWDO010000088.1 GCA_913031555.1 uncultured Alphaproteobacteria bacterium
GACAGCATGAGATCAAGCGTGTGAATGGCCTGACTGATGAGAACACCGCCGCCATCACGGGCATAGCTGCCACGGCCCGGCTCGTCATAATAGGCCTGGTCGCGCCACCAGGGCACATTGGCGCGGACCACGCGGACCGGGCCAAGTTTCCCCGACTGAATGAGCTCAGCCAGTGTCTCTGACGCGGCGCGGAACCGATGCTGGAATACAACACCAAGGCGGACACCAGCCCTGTCACATGTCTCGACGATGGCCAGTGCCTGCGGCAGACCACGCTCGAGCGGCTTTTCGGACAGGATATGTTTTCCTCTGTCGGCAAAGAGCGCGACGATGTCCTGACGCGCGTTGGGCGGGGTGATCAGAATGAGCGCCTCAACTTGCGGGTTGTCGGCGAGGGATTCCAGATCATCGGCGGCGGGAAATCCGTAGGTTTCACAGAATGAATGGCGCGCCGCCACGCTTCGCGCGAAGGCCCCACAGACCTCGATGCGATCCGAAAGTGCCTGCAGGGCCAGCGCGTGCGGCTTCGCCGCCATGCCCAAACCGACAACGGCCACCCCCAGCTTCCGGGTCATGACGGAACCCCGTTCGCCAGTGCCAGCCCGTTCCGGTCGAAGATATGCAGCTTTGCCCGGTCCATGCTGAGCGCGACCGCCTCGCCTTCGCTCACCGACAGCTGGCCGGGGCGATGCACGGTGATTTGCGGCAGTCCCTCGACCTCGCAATAGAGATAGGTCTCGCCGCCCAACTGCTCGGACAGGGCGCAGCTTGCGATCAGGTCAGCCTTGTCGGGGCTGGTCACGTCCATATGTTCCGGCCGGATTCCGAAGGAGCATTTGTCACCCGGCGCCAGCCCGTCAACCGGTGGGATGGCGATGGCGCAGGGTCCGGCGCGCAGCACAAGGCCGGTCTTGCCGGCCTCGACCTTAGCATCGAAGATATTCATTCGCGGTGATCCGATGAATCCGGCGACAAAGGCATTTTGCGGATTGTTATAAAGATCAAGCGGCGTTCCAATCTGCTCAATCAGGCCTTCGTTCAACACCACGATCTTGTCGGCCAGCGTCATGGCTTCAACCTGGTCGTGCGTGACATAGATCATGGTGCCGCCGATGCTGGCATGAAGCGTCGCCAGCTCCTTGCGCATTGTCACACGCAGCTCGGCATCCAGATTGGAGAGCGGCTCGTCAAACAGAAAGGCCCTTGGATCGCGCACGATTGCGCGTCCGATGGCGACGCGTTGACGTTGCCCGCCCGACAGAGCCTTGGGTTTGCGCTCCAAATAATCCTTGAGTTGCAGCATCCGCGCCGCGGTCTTCACGCGCTTGTCGATTTCGGTACGTGGCATTTTGGAATTTTCCAGCCCGAACGCCATGTTCTTGTAAATCGACATATGCGGGTACAGCGCATAGGACTGGAACACCATGGCCAGTCCACGTTCGGACGCCGGGATATTATTCACCGTTTCACCTTCAATGATAACCGACCCGCTGGTGATGTCTTCCAGCCCTGCAATAATCCGCAGCAAAGTGGATTTGCCACAGCCAGAGGGTCCGACGAAAACGCAGAACTCGCCCGAATCCACCTTCAGGTCGACACCATGGATGACCTCGACATCGCCATAGGCCTTTTTCACTTCAGACAGTCGAATTTCAGTCATCAGTCCTCTTCCAACCTTGTTGGTCCAATCTCAATGGCCCAATCCTATCTGCTGCGCATCGCTGCTGCCTGTTTCGGATTTGCCTGCTGCATGCGAAGCGGTGGATGGCCGTTCAGGATCTGGCCGATATCGTCAAGCATGAATTCGCGGATGCGGGCATAGGAGGGCTCGAGCCCGCCCGCCAGATGTGATGAGAAAAGTGTGTTTTCGGAGTTGCGCCAAGGGCTGTCTTTCCTCGCAGGTTCTTCGGGAAAGACATCCACAACAGCGCGAAAGGCACCAGAGCCGGCAAGTGACAGAAAATCCTCAAAATCAACAATCTCGGCGCGCGAGGCGAGAACAACCGTGGCGTCCTGGCGTATCTCAGACAGTCGTTTCCGGTTCAGGAAGCCTTCGTTCTCGGTTGTGACACCGGCAAGGAGGAACAACACATCCGATTGCGAGACAGCGTCGTCCAGATTTGTTGGCTCCAGCCCCTCAGACCGCAAATAGCCGTCGGAGAGCCAGGGATCATAGACTTTCAGACGCACGCCAAAAGGACGCAGCAACGGCGCGAGCGCGCGGCCGAGATTGCCATAGCCGACAAGCGCGACATCCGCGCCATAGAGCGATTTGGCCCGCAGATTGCCGGCGATGCCATAGGCCTCCTGACCGGCCCGGAACAGCGCGTCGGCATTGCCAAGACCGCGAAGGGAGATGATCGCCTGTGCCACACAATATTCGGCGACAGCGGGCGCCATGGCCGGGGCGGCGGACAGGACATGGATGCCACGGGCATGGCACTCCTCATAGTCTATGTTTGGCTCCCAATTGGCCTTCACATTCAGGATCGCGCGCAAATTCGGCGCGCGGTCCAGACGGTCACGGTCCATCGCTGTCTGCCCGATGATGATCGTCATCCGCCGCAGGTTGGTCTCGACCATCTCGTCCGGCGCGCGTGAGCCCCAATGCGCCACCACCTCGCCCATCCGAGCCAGCGCAGCGGCGCAGTCAGGCGTGAAGACCATCGCCTCATTGCGGGGAAAAGGGTCCATGAAAATCAGCGGGCGGGTCATTTCATCCCCGATGAAGCTATGCCGGTGGTGATGAATTTCTGCAGAAACGCGAAGACCAGCGTGACCGGGATCAACGTGACCACGGTCATCGCCAGTATGTAATGCCACTGCACATCCAGTTCCCCCTGAAAGGCGTTCAGCCCAACCTGCAGCGTGTAGACCTCGGAGCGGTTTAGCACGATCAGCGGCCAGAGGAAGTCATTCCACCGCCACATGATCGAAAAGATCGCCAGAACGGCGATTGCCGGCATCGCCAGAGGCAGCACAACCTTCCAGTAGATCGCCCATTCGCTGGCCCGGTCCATTCGCGCGGCTTCGATCAGATCCTTGGGAATGGTCAGCATGTATTGCCGGAGCAGGAATACGCCGGTCGGCGTTGCCGCGCCCGGCAGGATCACCGCCCATAGCGAATTGATCATGCCCATCGAGGTCACCACCAGATACACCGGCACAAGGATGATCGTGATCGGGATCATCAGCGTTCCGATCACGAACATCATGATCGCGCCGCGTCCACGGAATTCATAAATCGCGAGCCCGTAGGCCGCCATCGAGTTGATCAGCAGCGTGACCAGGGTCGCCACCACGGTCACCACCACTGAGTTGTAGAGGTAGCGGGTAAAATCGAACCGTTCCAGCGGGTCGCGATAATTGTCCCAGGCCATGCGGAACTCGCGAACTTCCGCGCGCTGATTGATCGGCACCTTGTATTTCTCGCTCGGGTTCGCTGGATCGATCATCTGGCTGATGATGCCGATGCGGCGCACCTGGGCCAATTGCTTGACCGTGCCATCCTCTAATGTGGCCTCGAAGAGGGGCAGCGGTTTGTCATATCCCTCGACCTGCACCTCGATCTGCCCAAGTGGCAGGAAGGTCGGCGGAAACTCCAGCAAGGCTGAAGAGGTCTTGAAAGAAGACATCGTCAACCAGATCACCGGCCCGAACATCAGGAAGATGCCAAAGGCCAGATACAGATAGGTGAAGACATCGGTCCAGTGTATGCGCCCGTTCCTGCCGCGTCTGCCGTTCAGCAGGCCTCGCACGGTGCGGGTTGGCATGGCGGTGGCGTCAGACATCGTCCTTCCTCCGTGTGACGGCAAGCTGGGCCATCGTCAAAATGAACAGGGCAACGCCAAGGGCCACCGACGCGGCGGAGGCCAGACCGAAATTCTGCACTTGGTTGGTGAAGCCGGTGTTGTAGATATACTGGACGATGAACTGCGTGGCCGTACCCGGTCCGCCGCCTGTCAGCACAAAGACTTCATCGAAGACCTGCACGCCCTTGATCAGCGCCAGCACGATCACCACCAGCATGTTGGGCCAGAGAAGCGGCAGGGTGATCCGCCAGAACACCCGTTCCTTGCTGGTGCCGTCCATCTCGGCGGCCTCGTACAGGTCTGGCGGAATGGCCTGCAGGCCGGCCAGAAGGATCAGCGTGTAAAAGCCCATATGCGCCCAGATTGAGACAAAGACTGCCCAGAACATCGACCATTCGGGGCTTACAAAGAACAGAACCTTGTCCAGTCCGATTGAGACAAGAAAGGCGTTCAGAATGCCGTCGCGCAGCAGAATCCATTTCCAGATCAGCGCGACAACCACCGGCGAAAGCAAAACGGGAAAGAAGAAAACGGCGCGGAAGAAGCCACGCGCCCGGATTTCGCGGTTCAGGGTCAGCGCGGTGATCAGCGAGAACAGCACCATGAAACTCACCTGGAAGACGATGAATATCGAGGTGTTATATATCGCCTTCCAGAACCGGTCCTCGCGACAGGTCTGGGGGTCTGCGTATGTTTGGCAGTCCAGCAGAAAGCCGTATTGCTCGGTCCCGACAAAGGGCCGGTCATCCGGATACAGCTGCGTGCCACCGGTCAGCGAATAGAAGAAATTGATAAACAGGGGCACGATCACGAAAAGGCCAAAAAACACCAGGTTTGGCACCAGAAAGATCCACGGCATCCGCTTGATGCCGAGGCCGCGCTGAAGAGCGGCGAGCGGCGGTTCCAGAACCGTGAACAGCAGCCTGACAGGCGCACCCGCGAGGTTGGCCATCCGCTCGCCCATATTGTGATCGCTCTGCAGTGCCAAGGTGCACTCCTATAAAGGAAAAACCCCGGCCCGGTGAACCGGGCCGGGGCAGAAGCGTGACTATTGGCGGCTCTTTTCAGCCAGTGCCTTGGTGATGTCGGCGGACATCCTGTCATAGGCCTCGTCCAGCGTCAGCTCGCCAACAATGGCCTCGTTCAAACGGCTGATCAGCGCGTTGAACATCACCCGGTTGTTGGCATAACCCTGCAGGTCGAAGGCCACGGGCGAGATGCCCGGTACGGCGCCGGCAAAGGTGGCCAGCGCGTGCTTGGCGCGCGGGTCATCGGTGGCAAAGTCAACACCACCCTGAGCCAGACCAAGGTGACCCGGGATGAAGAGTGTCTTGCCGTAGAATTCGGCCATCTGTTCTTCCTGAGCGAGGAAGTCCATCAGCTTCGCCACTTCCGCGGGGTGGTCGGTGCCAGCCATGCCGACAAGCGCCGCGCCACCGGGCATGCCGGTGCAGGCAGCAGGACCACATGGTGCGGGAACCGCCCACCAGTCAAAAGCATCTCCGATTGTCTCGGCGAATTGCGGAATCTGCCAAGAGCCGGACATGTACATGACGACCTGTGCGTTGGCAAAATCCTCATTCGCGCCAAGATAGCTCGACCCTGAGACCGACCCCCAGAGCTCTTTCGACATGGTGCCGTCCTGGTGCCAGTCATAGAGGCGCTGGGTCATCGCCTTCAGGCCATCGTCGATCAGTGCGGGATTGCCATCTGCGTTAAACATCTTGGCGCCCATGGCGATGGCTGGGCCGGACACGCGGTGGCCGGAACGGTCCCAGGCCATCGGAATCGGAATGTCCAGCTTGTCGGCAACCTTGTTCACGGCGGTGGCATAGTCGTCCCAGGTCGCGCCCTTGCCGGGAAGAGCGACGCCTGCCTGCTCAAACAGCGTCTTGTTGACGTAGGGACCGGTAACGGTCAGCTGCGTCATGAAGCCATTGATGGCATCCCCATCAGGATCCAGCCACTTCAGGAAGGGACCGAAATTTGTCTTCCAGTAGCTGGTGTCGGCAAGATATGGCGTCATGTCGAGATAGTGTTCGGACAGACCGCCAAGGTCGGTCACGCGGGCCAGATCAGGGCCTTCGCCCGCGGCCAGCTGTACCGGAAGGCCTTCGATAATGGCCTTGTAGGGCACCACGTCGAGCACGACGGAGATGTCAGGGTTCTGTGACTCGAAACGGTCTAGCAGGCCCTGCATGACCTCGCCTTCGATGCCGTCATTGTACCATGTCATCCGCAGTTCCGTCTGCGCCAGCGCGGCGCTTGCCGAGAACCCAAGCGCCAGCGCGCTTGTTGCTATTAGTGTTCTGAATTTACCGGTCATAGTCTCCTCCTTGTTTAAGTTCGTATTATTAAGCCCCCGGTAGGAACCTTGTCTTCATTGTTCGAGATCAAACACCGAGGCCACATGATCGGCCATGGCTTTCGACGCTCCGGCGACATCGCCGTTTCGAATGCGATCACTGATCAACAAATGTTCATCATATGCTTTGAGTGAACGCATTGGAATTCCAGCCATCATCGAATAGCGTTGGCGATCGACATGGCCTTTCACCGATTGTACAAGCTTCCAGACTGTCGGCGTGCCTGCCAGTTCGCTGAGTTTTGCATGAAATGCTTCATCGTGTTGGAAAAAAGTTGCGTAGTCGTCAATCTCTGCCGCGGCCGCCTGAAGTGTAAGGGTACGACCCAGTTCGGCGAGATCAGTCGTGTTGCTGGCCAGTTTTTCAACCACCGCGCATTCAAGTGCCGAACGAATGAAAACCGCCTCATTCAACTGCCCGACATCCAGCTTCGCCACCAAGGTGCCAACCTGCGGGCGCACCGAGACCAGACCGTCAGTTGCCAGTTGCTGCAGCGCTGCGCGCAACGGTGTGCGGCTCACTTCAAATTCCTGGGCCAGCCCCGCTTCGGAAATGCGCTCGCCGGGCTGCGTGCACGATGGCCTGGGCGATGCGCTCCAGCGTTGCGATGTTGAGTGCGTCGTCCAGCACGACGGCGAACTCGTCGCCGCCGATCCGGGCCACGGCGTCGCCAGTGCGCACGCAGGCGG
>CAJWDO010000089.1 GCA_913031555.1 uncultured Alphaproteobacteria bacterium
CGGAAAGTCGCTTTCGAACTTCAGAATGTTGCCGACCTCGGCCCCACGCCAGCCATAGATCGACTGGTCATCATCACCGACGCAACACAGATTCCGCGCACTGCCGGTCAGCAGGCGCAGCCAGAGATACTGCGCGACATTGGTATCCTGATACTCATCAACCATAATGTAGGTGATGCGGCCATGATAATCGGCCAACACGTCGGGATGGGACTGCAGAACGGTCAGCATATGCAACAGCAAATCACCGAAATCGACCGCATTGAGGGCCAGTAATCGTGCCTGATAAGCCTCATAAAGCTGTCGCAGCCGGCCATTCGCAAGATCCCCGGCCTCGGCCAGAGAGACTTTATCAGGTGTCAGACCACGATCCTTCCAGCGCTGGATGACGCCGCCAAGAAGCCGCACCGGCCAGCGTTTGGAATCGATATCATCGGCCTCCATCAGCTGTTTCAAGACACGATTCTGGTCGTCCATGTCGAGAATCGTGAAGTCGCTCCGCAGCCCGACCAACTCGGCATGGCGGCGCAGCATCCGCGCGGCAAGGGCATGAAAAGTACCAAGCCAGACCTGCTCGGCCATCGGGCCGACCATGGCGGAGACACGAATCTTCATCTCCCGCGCCGCCTTGTTGGTAAAGGTCACAGCCAGAATATTCCATGGCTTCGCCGTGCCAGTGGCGACAAGCTCGGCAAGGCGCGAGGTCAGCACCCTTGTCTTGCCGGTTCCGGCCCCGGACAGGACCAGGACTGGGCCCGAAAGACTGCGTACGGCTTCACTCTGCGCCTCATTAAGACCGGTAAGCCACGGATGCTCTGATTGCGGGGAAATTTGCATGGTGCCAAAGTCGCAAATCGCCACGCACGGGTCAACGCCGCAGGGCGCCATGCGGCGTTTGCACCGCCTGCCAGCCAATCAAGTCGTTTGATTTTCGGGATCTGGTTTGCATTTATCCCAGCTTGCGATATCTTTTGGTGCGACAGATGGCAGGGGTTCCCGGATGAAACTGTTTCTCGATCTTGATGGCTTTCAACCCCGTCGGTTTACCGCCGTTGCGCTGATCGCGGCCACGGTGGCGCTTGCCGGGTGTTCGTCGACCCCGCCCACCGACCGCAGCGACGCGCGCGACCGGTATGAAGATGCGAATCGCAAGGTCTTCGCGTTCAATATGGACGTCGACACCTACGTGCTGGAACCTGTTGCTTCGGGCTATCGCAACACCGTGCCGGAAGGCGGGCGTACCGCCATCGACAACCATCTTCGCTGGGCGTCAATGCCGTCAACGGCGATCAATTCGACGCTTCAGGGCAAATTTGAAAATGCCACGCTGGCAACGCTGAACTTCCTTGTGAACGGCCTGACGCTTGGTTTTGCCGATCTGTCAGAGGATGACCAGAAGGTGGACCGCGAGGATTTTGGCCAGACGCTGGCCGCCTATGATGTGCCGGAAGGATCCTATCTCATGGTGCCCGTTCTGGGGCCCCGCACCACCCGCTCACTGACCGGGAACGTGGTGGATATCGTACTGAACCCGCTGCAGATATTCGGCACTGGCAACACGGCTGACGCCGTCAGGACAGCCCAGGCACCGGCTGGTGCCGTCAGCTTTCGCGCCAACAATTTCGAGGCGTTCAACGATGTGAAATACAATTCACTCGATCCCTATGCACGGACACGCTCGGTCTATTACCAGACACGAATCGGACTGCTTGAGGACCGTGTGGCCGAAGGCGCCGGGAGCGCCGTATCCGAAGATGAGTTCGATTCGCTATTCGAGGATTCCAATTGATGGTTCGTCGCCGTTTTCTTGCTATCGCCTTTGCATGCCTTGCCTTTGCAACATTGCCGGCAAATATCGCCAGCGCGGATGACCGGCAGGCCGCCGCCGGCGAACTGATCGACCGAATGATTGCCGATCTACAGGCATTTCTTGCCACGGATACGGGCGATGTGGCGTCGCGTTCAGCCGAGATCGACCGCGTGCTGAGTGCCTATTTCGACATGGATACCATCACCCGCTTTTCGGCCGGCCAGTACTGGCGCGCGGCGAATGCGGACCAGAGGGCGGAATATGGAACGCTGTTCCGCGAGGTGCTGTGCGGCACCATCGTGCGCAATTTCGACCAACTGAACGGTCTGGAATACAGCCCGGGCATGACAAGCACGAAAGGCGACAAATTTGTCATAGTCGGCGGCACCTTCACCGACACCAACGGCGGCAGACCACCGGTGGCCGTCAACTGGCGGGTGCTTACCCGTGAAGGCCAGCCGCCACGGGTTTTCGATATCGAGATCGAGAATCTGTCACTGCTGGTCACGCAGAAACAGGAAAATGTCGCCGTGGTCCGCAAGAACAAGGGCCAGTTCATAGCCCTGATCGAAGCTATGCAGGCGCGTCTCGAAGCACCGCTTCACAGCAACTGAACTGGCGGGCCAATCCAGCGGGGCCAGTCCAGCGGGGCCAGTCCAGCGGGCTCCAAGAGGTCATCGCGGGCGTGAATGCCGCCCGGTCTACCGGCTGATGGGCTTGTATTTGATCCTTGTCGGGCGATCCGCCTCGGCGCCGAGACGGCGCTTGCGATCCGCCTCATAGGCCTCGTAATTCCCTTCAAACCACTCGACATGGCTGTTGCCCTCGAACGCCAGAATATGCGTTGCGATCCGGTCGAGGAACCAGCGGTCGTGGCTGACCACCACGGCGCAGCCGGCAAATTCCTCAAGCGCCTCTTCCAGCGCCCGCAACGTGTCGACATCGAGATCGTTTGTTGGCTCATCAAGAAGCAGCAGATTGGCGCCACTCTTCAGCATCCGCGCCAGATGCACCCGATTACGCTCACCGCCAGACAGCTGGCCGACACGTTTCTGCTGGTCGCCGCCCTTGAAATTGAACTGTCCGACATAGGCGCGCGAGGCCATGGTCCGCTTACCAAGCTCAACCTCATCGAGACCGTCCGAGATCACTTCCCAGACCGTCTTGGAATTGTCGAGATCATCACGCGACTGGTCGACATAGCCAAGCTTCACCGTGTCGCCGACGGTGAATGTGCCGTCGTCGGGCGTCTCGCCACCGGTGATCATGCGGAACAATGTTGTCTTGCCGGCGCCGTTCGGGCCGATAACACCAACGATACCGCCGGGCGGCAGTCGGAATGACAGATCGTCGATCAACAGCCGGTCACCGAACCCCTTGCCAAGGCCGTCGGCGTTGATCACCACGTCACCAAGGCGCGGGCCAGCCGGAATGTGGATCTTGGCGGTGTCGATCTGGCGCTGGCCTTCATCGGCAAGCATCTTTTCATAGGCGCTGATGCGGGCCTTAGACTTGGCCTGCCGCGCCTTTGGTGCGGCACGCACCCAGTCAAGCTCGCGCGAAAGCGACTTCACGCGCGCGTCCTCGGCTCTGCCTTCCTGCTCAAGACGTTTGTGCTTCTGTTCCAGCCATCCGGAATAATTGCCCTCATAGGGGATGCCGGCACCGCGGTCGAGTTCGAGGATCCAGCCTGCCACCTCGTCAAGGAAGTAGCGGTCATGCGTGATCGTCACGACGGTGCCGGGGAAATCATGCAGGAACCGCTGCAGCCACGCCACCGATTCGGCATCAAGGTGGTTGGTCGGCTCGTCAAGAAGCAGCATGTCGGGCGCGCTGAGAAGCAGCGTGCACAACGCCACACGGCGCTTTTCACCACCTGAAAGTTTTTTCACGTCGGAGTCGCCTGGCGGCACACGAAGCGCGTCCATGGCTATCTCGGCCTTGCGCTCCAGATCCCAGCCATCAATGGCGTCGATCTTCTCCTGCAACTCGGCCTGCTCGGCGATCACCGCATTCATCTCGTCATCGGTCAACTCCTCGGCAAAGCGGGCGCTTACCTCGTTGAACCGGTCCATCAACTCCTTGGCCTGGCCCATGCCGGCCAGAACATTGCCGATTACATCCATGCTCTCGTCAAGCTCGGGTTCCTGCGCCAGATAGCCGACCTTGATGCCATCGGCGGCCCAGGCATCGCCATTGAACTCGGTATCCAGCCCGGCCATGATCCGCAGCAAGGTCGATTTACCGGAACCGTTCAGGCCAAGCACACCGATCTTGGCGCCGGGAAGAAAGGACAGGCTGACATTCTTCAGCACTTCCTTGCCGCCGGGCCAGCTCTTGGACAGGCGATGCATGACATAAACATACTGATGGCTGGACATGGTGTGTCTCCTGGCTGAACAGATCGGCGGCTCCGATGGCCGTCGCGATGTCTTGATGGGCCGCGCTGTGCGGGCGTGGCGCTTGCCAGTTTCTAGCCCTTGCGCCCCCCAATCTCAACATGCAATCGCATGCGGCAATCGCGACAGCCACTCGCGTTATGCCATACCGGCATCAGGGACGGCCCCGGGACGGTCAAACGTCGGCGCATGGCGAGGTAAGGCAGTCCGCGGCAGGATCTCACCCGAAGGGGTAATGATTCGCCTTGATTCATCGGGTCCGGTCTCTAAGCTGGCATCCTTACGAGGGGACATTGACGGGGATAAATATGGCGGACGCCTTGCCAGCGCTGGGAATCGTGATTGACCTTCCGCTCGGGATTCTGATGTGGGCCGCCACCCTGCGTTTCCTGTTGTCGATGTTCGTCAAGGAAGACAGCCGGTTCGGCCTGATGCGGGTGCTGAACGCGATTGTCATGCCCGCAACCCGCGCCGCGATGATGGCAGCGCCGCGCTGGGTGATTGACCGCACCGGCCCGCTCTATCTGGCCTTTCTTCTGTTGATCGCCCGCTATTATATCCTGCCGCTTCTGGTCGGCTATGATGTGCCGGGTTTCGGGTCGATGCCGCTTGAAGGACTGCTGTTGTCGGTCCGTTACGAGATCGGCCTCTAGAGCGCACCTGTTACGAAACAGTCAGGCTATTCTGAAACAATCCGGATTGTCTGTTCTCGCTCTCCGGCAGGTGACAGGCGCCAGATCTCACTGCCGTCTGGCCCGTCGACAATCAGCACGAAACCGGCCTCATCGGCGCTTGCCGAACGTATCGACCTGCCATCGGGAATCGTCAGACTGATTGTCTCGGGCGGCGCACTCATCTTCGCCAGCCGCGAAGCGATGGTGCCGATCACCACCGCCGTCAGCACGATGATCAACCCCCCCATGACAATGGCGGCAGCCTTGATCAGGCCCAGATTGCGAACGATGGCGGATGGTCTGGCCTCGGTTTCGTCGATCTTCCGGTCGCCCGTCCCGGAATCACCCGTCCCGGAATCACCAATCCTGGAATCACCTGCCTGCATGTAATTGCCTTTCCTGAGCGCCGCCGCCCCATAGAGGAGTGTCTTCGCCGCCAATATAGGCTAGTCTGCCCGGCAATGACCAGTGACACCACACAACAGCTGACCTGCATCGCCGACGAGGCTTCCAGAGGTGACCGTCTTGACCGGTTTCTGGCGGCGACACTGACCGGTGGGGAGCCGCTCTCACGCACGCGCGTGAAGGCGCTGATCCTTGACGGCGCGGTGACCGAGGATGGCACGGTGACAACCGACCCGTCGCAGTCCGTGCGCGAAGGTGCCACCTATATCCTGAGCGTGCCACCGGTGCGCGATGCCAAACCGGTGGCGCAGGACATTCCGCTGGACATTCTGTATGAGGATTCCGACCTGATCGTTCTCAACAAGTCTGCCGGCATGGTTGTCCATCCGGGGCCAGGCCAGCCCGACGGCACGCTTGTCAACGCGCTGATCAGCCATTGCGGCGACGGGCTGACAGGCATTGGCGGCGAGATGCGACCAGGCATTGTCCACCGGCTCGACAAGGATACATCCGGCGTGATGCTGGCGGCGAAAAGCCAGCGCGCCCATGCCCGCCTGACCGAGATGTTCGCCGCGCATGATCTCGAGCGATGCTACACCGCCATCCTGTGGGGCATGCCGGGCGAGAATGAAGGCCGGATCGAGGCCCCGCTTGGCCGTTCATCCCGCGACCGCAAGAAACAGGACGTCGTGAAAGATGGCCGTTTCGCCGCCACCAACTGGCGTGTGATCCGCCGCCTGCCGCCTTTTGCCAGCCTTGCGGAATGTCGGCTGGAAACCGGGCGAACGCATCAGATTCGTGTTCATATGGCGCATCTCGGGCATGGCGTGATCGGCGATCCTGTCTATGGCCGCCCGATGCGAAGCGGCCAGATGCCGGACGCGCCGGCGCGTGATTGCCTTACCGAAATCCGGCGCTTCGGGCGACAGGCACTGCATGCGGCGCGGCTGGCGCTGGCGCATCCGGTCACCGGCGAGGCATTGGAATTCGAGACCCCGCTGCCAGCGGATATGGGCGCGCTGATCACCACCATAGAGGATGGTATCGCGCGCCGGGCGATGGCCCGTCCACCGCGCTGACGCTCCACTTCACATGGCAGAATATTGCCACTTTTCAAAGAGAAACGCGAATTTTTCGCCGGGCTCACCTATTGAAACCGGCTTGTGACACCTTAAATCAGAGGGACTAAAAAGACTTTTGCCGAATACCGCCTTAATCCAGCCGCGAATGCGTGGTTTATTTTAGTCAATGGCAACAGTCATGACCAAGGCCGCTATTTCGTGCATCCCGGCCTCCATGAGCAACCGATGGAGACAGACAGACAGATGGCAGCGTCCAAGACTTCACTCCCCGCGATCAGCCCGGACGGGAACCTGTCCCGCTATCTTGAACAGATCCGCTCGTTCCCGATGCTCGAGCCAAAGGAAGAATACATGCTTGCCAAGGCGTGGAAGGAGCGCGGCGATGTCGATGCCGCGCACCACCTTGTGACAAGCCATCTTCGGCTCGTGGCGAAGATCGCCATGGGGTATCGCGGCTATGGCCTGCCT
>CAJWDO010000090.1 GCA_913031555.1 uncultured Alphaproteobacteria bacterium
AGGAGTGGGAGGGTGATATGGCGGTGTTTCGACACAGTATCGACGTGATGTTCCAGCA
The DNA here is from genome assembly GCA_913031555.1 of uncultured Alphaproteobacteria bacterium. Lineage (GTDB taxonomy): Bacteria > Pseudomonadota > Alphaproteobacteria > Puniceispirillales > Puniceispirillaceae > UBA8309. The sequence continues at coordinate 59 of CAJWDO010000090.1, forward strand.
TTGCGACCCGGCCGGCATCGTCTTCTACCCGCGTTTTTTCGAGATGATGAACGAAGTGACAGAACGGTTTTTCAGCGATGCCATCGGGTGGCCGTTCAGCCATATGCACACGATTGACAGGCGGGGAATCCCCTCGGTTTCAGCAAGGCTGGACTTCCGCTCGCCGACGCGGCTTGGTGACATTATGGACTGGTCGATATGGGTGGTGCGCCTCGGGCGCTCCAGCGCGACTCTTGCCTGTGCTGCCGAGGTGGCCGGGCGCGATGTGCTGAGTGGCGAGGTCGCCATTGTTCACACCGATCTCGAGGCGATGTCGTCTTTGGCCTGGCAGGGTGAGGTGCGCACCGCCCTTGCGGCACATCTCGAGGTGGCGAAGGAGGCGTGACATGGCGCTGATTGACGTCCGGCCACCGGGATGGCCACAACCGAAAGGCTACGCCAACGGCATTTGCGGCGAGGGTCGTATTCTGCTTGTCGGTGGACAGATCGGCTGGACACCGGACGGGACATTCGAGCATGGCGATTTTATTGGCCAGATGAGGCAGGCGTTGCGCAACGTCATTGCCGTTGTCGAGGCTGCCGGTGGCACGGCCAGCGATATCGGCCGGCTGACATGGTACGTCACCGATAAGACAGATTATCTGACAAACCAAAGTGCCGTCGGCGCCGCCTACCGCGAGGTGATGGGATATCATTTTCCGGCGATGACCATGGTTGTCGTCACGGCGCTTGTCGAGGATGAGGCGCTGATTGAGATCGAGGCCACTGCCATCCTGCCCGGCGACTGACCGTGCGAGCCAGAGTGCCAGAGCAATGAAGGGGGACGTTATGTTGCGACAATCGTCTCATGAGGACGAGTTTTCCCGAGACAAGCTTCCGGCAGCTGACAGCTGGCCAGACCTGCTTCTGGACGGATTTTCCTACCCTGACAGGCTGAACGCCGCTGTCGAACTGACCGACGCCATGGTGGCGCGTGGCTTTGGCGACCACATTGCGCTGATCGGGAATGGCAGGCGACGCACCTACAAAGAACTTGCCGATTGGACCAACAGGTTGGCACACGCGATGGTTGATGATCTTGGTGTACGCCCCGGCAACCGTGTGCTGATCCGCTCGGCGAACAATCCGGCCATGGTGGCATGCTGGCTTGCCGCGACCAAGGCTGGCGCCGTTGTCATCAACACTATGCCTCTGCTTCGGGCCGGTGAACTTGCCAAATACGTGGACAAGGCCGAGATCTCGCACGCTCTGTGCGACACAAGGCTGATGGACGAGCTCGCGGCATGTGCCAAGGACAGCCGGTTTCTGACAACCGTTGTCGGGTTTGACGGCACTGCCAACCATGATGCCGAACTCGACCGGCTGGCGCTCGACAAGATGGTGGCATTCGACGCTGTCGAGACGTCGCAGGATGATGTGGCGTTGATTGGTTTCACATCGGGTTCGACAGGCGAGCCGAAAGGCACCATGCATTTCCATCGTGACCTGCTGATCATTGCCGACGGTTACGCCGCCGAGGTCCTCGGAGTCACATCAAAGGACATCTTCATCGGTTCTCCACCGCTGGCATTCACCTTCGGGCTTGGTGGCCTCGCCGTGTTTCCGCTGCGTTTCGGCGCCGCCGCGATCCTGCTGGAGAATGCCGCGCCACCAAATCTTATCGAGATGATTGAGCAATATGGGGCCACTGTCTGCTTCACCGCGCCCACCGCCTATCGGGTGATGCTGGCGGCAATGGAAGAGGGTGCCGAGCTGGGGTCCCTTCGTGCAGCCGTGTCCGCTGGCGAGACCCTGCCGGCACCGGTTTATGAAGAGTGGAAGGCGAAGACCGGCAAGCCCATGCTTGACGGGATCGGGGCGACGGAACTGCTGCATATTTTCATCAGCAACCGCTTTGAGGATCACGCCCCGGCCTCGACCGGCAAGCCGGTTGGCGGCTACGAGGCGCGTGTTATCGGGCCTGACGGCACCGACGTCGCGCCTGGCGAGATTGGCAGGCTGGCGGTGCGTGGCCCGACCGGCTGCCGCTATCTCCGTGGCGAACGCCAGCCGGAATATGTGCGTGACGGCTGGAATATCACCGGCGACAGTTTCACCGTCGACACTGATGGCTGTTTTCATTTCGCGGCCCGCAATGACGATATGATTATCTCGTCAGGCTACAATATCGCCGGACCGGAGGTTGAAGCCGCGCTGCTGGCGCATGAGGCAGTGGCCGAATGCGCCGTGATCGGCGTTCCCGACAGCGAGCGCGGCCATATCGTCCAGGCCCATATCGTGGCGCGCCCTGGCCATGTCGCAACCGACGAACTTGCAGATGCGCTTAAGGACCATGTGAAGGCGGTAATCGCACCGCACAAATACCCACGCTCGGTGGTCTTCGTCGACACCCTGCCGAAAACACAGACTGGCAAGATTCAGCGTTTCAGGCTGAAGACAAGCAGCGAGCGCTAGAATGCCGGTGCCGGTTTCACGCATTGAAATTCTGGGTGCCGGGCCAGCTGGGCTCTACACAGCCATACTCGCCAAGCTGCGCCTTCCAGGTGTTGAGGTCCGCGTTCTTGAACGCAACCCGCGTGGTGCGACTTTCGGCTTCGGGGTGGTTTTCTCTGATAAGGCCCTCGATTTTCTGCGCACCGACGCGCCGGAACTTCACGAACTTATCGCCCCTGAAATGCAGCATTGGCGCAACATGACGCTGAACCTGCCAGCGCGCAGTGTCATTCTGGACGGGGTGGGTTTCAGCGCTATCGGAAGGCTGCGGCTGCTGACAATCCTCGAGACTTACGCCCTGTCGCTGGACGTGGATATCACTTATGGCGTGGAGGTCTCATCGCTTGAAACGCTGCAGGGTGACCTGATCGTCGGGGCGGATGGGGTCAATTCCCTTCTTCGTACCGAGGCGGGCGAGGCCTTTGCGCCCAGGCTGGATCATTTCACCAATCATTTTGCCTGGTTTGGGACGCCGCGCGCCTTCGACACCCTGACGCAGACCTTCATTGAGAGTGATCTCGGACCGTTGAACGCGCATCACTACCGCTACGCACCTGAGATGAGCACCTTCATTGTCGAATGTGCGCCCGACACCTGGCGGGCGCATGGCCTTGATCGTATGGGCGAGGCGGCCTCGGCCGCATATTGCGCGACGCTGTTTGCCGACGTGCTCGGCGGGGCCGAACTCATCACCAACCGGTCGGACTGGCGCAGATTTCCGCGCCTGTGGTGTGACAGGTGGGTTTCGGGCAACCGGGTGATTATCGGTGACGCGGCGCATACGGCGCATTTCTCGATCGGGTCGGGCACACGCCTCGCGATGGAGGATGCCATCGCTCTGGTGGGGTCACTGTGCGAACATGAAACACTGGATCGCGCGCTTCATGCCTTTCAGGACAGGCGCCCGCCAATTGCCGGAAAGATTGTCGAGGCGGCCAACAGATCGGCAGACTGGTATGACGATTTCGGCGAGAAGATGACTTTGCCGCCGCTGGCATTTGCGCGTGACTATCTGATGCGGTCCGGTAGGATGGACGATGACCGGTTGCGCAGTATGGCACCCGGTTTCATGGCCGAATATGACGCCGCCGGTCTGGACACCGCGCCAGGCGAAACGATTCACGATTCGGTGGCAGATGATTCCCCCGGCGCGCATGACATCGGATTTCGACGCCACCGGCACAATAACTGCGCGGATATCCTGTGGCAGAATTTGTCACGCAACCCCGACAGGCTGGCATTGGTTGGTCCTGCGGGCTGCGTAACCTATGCCGAGTTGATAGCCAAGGCGGCGTGCTGGGGCCGTGCCTTCATCGCGGCAGGTCTGCGGCGGGGCGATCGTATTCCGTTCTTTCTTGATGACACACCTGCTTATGTGGCGGCGTTCTTTGGTGCTGTGCGCGCCGGCTTCGTGCCGGTGCTTCTGAACACGCAGACCAGTGAAGACACGCTGGCCTATTTCCTGACCGATACCGAGGCGCGCATCGTCCTCTGCGAGGCCGCCTTTGAAGATGCCTTTCCCGACAGGGTCCTCGCCGGCAGCGCGGTTGAAACGGTGATCATTGTCAATGGCGAGGCGCGCGCGCCCCGGCATCGCGCCGCAGCCGCGTTCCTCGCCGGCCATGAAGGGGACCTTGCCCGCGCCGATACCGGCCCGAACGACATGGCGTTCTGGATGTATTCATCCGGCACCACCGGCCGGCCCAAGGGGATTGTTCATCTGCATCACGACATGGGCTACACGCAGGCCTCATATGGTGAACGTGTTCTCGGCATCACCGCAGATGACATATGTTTTTCCGTGCCGAAAATCTTCTTTGCCTATGGGTTCGGCAATTCGCTGACCTTTCCCCTTTCGGTTGGCGCCACGTCGGTTCTGCTGCCGGGGCGTCCCGATCCCGGTGCCATCTTCGAGGCCATCGAGACATACCGTCCGACGCTGTTCTTCGGATTGCCAACACTCTATACCGCGCTGGCCAAATATGAGGGTGCCGCGGACCGGGATCTGACCTCGATCCAGCGGTCGATTTCGGCGGCGGAAACATTGAGCCGTGAGATCTATGATGCATGGAAGAGCCTTGCCGGTCACGGTCCGACCGAGGGGCTGGGATCGACCGAACTTCTGCATATCTATCTTTCAAACAGCCATGATGATCACCGCATCGGTGCTGCCGGCGCGGCGGTGCCGGGCTATGAAATCCGGCTCGTCGACCCTGATGGTGCCGCGGTGGCGCAAGGCGAGGATGGGGTCATGCTGGTACGTGGACATTCATCAGCGCCCTTTTACTGGCAGCGACCCGACAAGACTGCAGAAACGATGCGTGGCGACTGGATTCATACAGGTGACAGATTTGCTGAACGCAACGGCTATTACTATTTTCAGGGCCGCGTCGATGATCTGGTCAAAGTGTCCGGGCAGTGGGTATGGCCCCTTGAAATCGAACGCTGTTTGAATGAGCATGGGGATGTTCGGGAATGCGCCGTCATGGCACACCGTTTGGCAGACGGGCGCACGACATTGCGTGCGGTCGTCGTCCTGACACCGGGGCTCGATGCTGGTAAGACCCGAACAAGGATGTTGCAGGAGCATGTGCGCGGCGCGCTGATGCCGTTCAAATATCCGAGGATCGTCCAATATCGAGACGCTCTTCCAAAGACCGGCACCGGCAAGATCGACCGCCAGGGTCTGGCGGTGGTTGAAGACTGAAGACCCGCTGCGGACGCGACGGGCGATACACTCACGACGGGTGATACATTCACGAGGCAGAAGGGAAAACAGGCCATGTCACAGCAGCTTGGAACATTGGAGGATTTGCCGGAATCCTATCGCGACGCGCTTGCCGAGGCTGGCGTGGCGCCGCTGTGGCCGATGATGCGCAATGTGCTGCCGCATGACGCGCCGCAGCCGCTGACAAGATCGGGCCACTGGACCTATGACAGCGTGCGACCACTTCTTCTGCAGGCGGGTGAACTGACGCCTGTGGAGAAGGCAGAGCGCCGCGTTCTTGTCCTGTGCGACCCCGGACGGGGGCCGGGGGCCATGCAGGCGACCGCCTCGATCTATCTTGGTATGCAGCTTTTGCTTCCCGGTGAGACCGCGCCGGCGCATGTCCACACGCCATCAGCGGTGCGGATCATCGTCGAGGGCGAGGGCGCCTTCACCGTTGTCGATGGTGAGAAATTGCCGATGCGGGAAGGCGATCTGGTTCTGACGCCAGGCGGCGAGTGGCATGATCATGGCCATGAAGGCAATGACCCGGTTGTCTGGCTTGATGCCCTCGACCTGCCGCTTTTTGTTTATCTCGAGGGCTCCTATGCCCGTGAGGGCGACCTGCAGACACGGCGCAACCGGCCCGACGCCAGCGAGGTTGAATATCTCGCCGCAGGGCTCGCACCCTCGCGAACAACGCATCGTGCCCGCCGATATCCGATGATGCGCTATCCGTGGGCTCGCACCGAGGCGGCGCTTCGTGAAATGGCCCGATATGGTGATGGCGCGACCCCCGAGGTGGATTACGTCAACCCGGAAACCGGCGCCGATGTCCTTCCGACAATGGGGTTCACCGCCATGATGATTGCGGCTGGCACCATCGTGTCACCGCCACGCCGGTCCTGTTCCTCGGCCTTTCACGTCGTCGCGGGACGCGGGCGAACCATCATTGACGGACAGGCTGTCGAATGGGGTCCGAAGGATACCTTCAGCGCGCCTGTTTTTGCGAAGCTCAGCCATGAGGCGGAGGAGGAAGCCTTTCTTGTCCGCATCCATGATCGTCCGCTGCAGGAGAAACTTGGCTATTATGAGGAATGGGAGTGAGGGACAAGGCGCACCGTGGCTGCGATAATTTGACATGATTTTGCGACAAAGCCGGATTTCACTCTTGGAAAGCCTGTGTTAGCCTTTTCGTAATCACAAAGTATAGGGGCGGATGTGAACCGCCTTGTTAACGGAGGGAAACATGAAGAAAATTCTTACGACAGCCATTGCTGCATCGCTGTTTGCTGCGGCGCCAGCATGGGCGGATACCGTCAAGGTTGGTTATATGACCACGCTTTCCGGTGGTGCGGGCATCATCGGCAAACAGATGCAGAACGCGGTCAATCTGGCCATGGAACATACCGGCGGCAAGCTTGGCGGGATGGATGCGGAGGTTGTCTTCGTCGATGACCAGCGCAAGCCCGATGTGGCCAAGCAGCTTGCCAACAGGCTGGTGAAGAGTGACAAGGTTGATGTCGTCGCCGGTGTCATCTGGTCGAAC
>CAJWDO010000091.1 GCA_913031555.1 uncultured Alphaproteobacteria bacterium
CATCAAACAGCCTGTATTCCGGATTCAGCTTCATCTTTCGTTACCTTGTGCCCTGTCGCTGTTTCCGCGAGGCCCCAACCTTGCCAGATTTGGACCCGTCGGATTTGGACCCGTCGGATTTGGACCCGTCGGATTTGGACCTTTAGGGGGTATCGAGGACCGCCCTCGTCACTGTCCTAACGCATGACGCGCGGGCGGGCAATCTCTGAGCCTGAAAATGACACGCTCGGCTCGTGATCTACCGCGTCAATGGTGCCATGAGACGGCCATGGGACCGGATTACACATGGACAGTGGAGATCCATTCAGCCTAGATGAACCCATGAAAACACCATCAGTTAGAAAATCAGGCATGGCAACGTCGCGGTGGCGCGGCGCGGTGTTTCTGGATCGCGACCAGACGCTGAACATCGATCATGGCTACACTCATCTGGTGGATGACTTTGCATGGATGCCCGGTGCGCCCGAAGCGTTGGCCCAGTTTCATCGTCATGGCATCAGCTGTTTTATCGTCACCAATCAAGGCGGGATCGGCCGCCAATTTTACACCGATGCCCAGATGCAGGAATTCAACGACCATCTGATGGCACAGACCGTTCTCGCCGGAGGCCACATTCAGGATATCACCCACTGCCCGCACCACCCCGAAGCGCCCACCCCAGCCATGCAAACGCCCTGCGAGTGTCGCAAGCCGGCACCGGGGATGTTGCTGGAACTAGCCGGCAAATGGAATGTCGACCTGACGGAATCGGTGATGATCGGCGACCGCGAAAGCGACGTGATCGCTGGCAGGGCCGCCGGATGCCACGCCTATCTTTTCGACGGGTCGGACCTGTCCGGGCTGGCGCGGCAGGTGATCGACCGGCATTTCACCGGCAGTCATGGTGGCGACAATGTATGACGGGGCGCATGATGTAGCGGTTGTTGGCGGCGGTCTGACCGGTGTGATGATGGCGACGGCGCTGTCGCATGCCGGCGTGGATGTCGTGCTGGTCGACCGGGATGGTGGTCGCACATCTGACAGTGATGAACGGACGACGACAATCAACGCTGCCGGGGCGCGGATGCTGGCGGCACTTGGCGTCTGGGACCGTCTGCCGACACCGCCGGCCCCGGTCCGCCGCATCGCCATCGCCGAAGGACCCACGCCAACCGGGCTGGCGGCGCGGCGGCGCGCGCAGACCGACCTGTCATGGCAGACAGTCGAAGCGCCAATGGCCTTCGTGGTTGGAAATGTGGCGTTGCAGGCCGCGCTTCGCGACAGCATCGCGGCACGCCCGGTCACGCAAATCTCCGGCATGGCGGTATCGGAATGGCAGAACCATGAAGATGGCGCGAAACTGCGCCTGACGGATGCCAACGGCACATCATCATCGCTTCACGCCGCGCTGGTGGTGGCCTGTGACGGTGCGCGCAGCCAGTTGGCAGAAGCGGCCGGGATCGGCTTTCGCGAGACCCGCCAGACGCAGACAGCCATCGTGACCATCCTCGAGGCCGAACGGCATCATGACGACACGGCCTTTCAACGCTTTCTGCAGACCGGTCCCTTTGCCCTGATGCCGTTTGACGGTACCAGGCTGTCACTTGTCTGGACGCTTCCGAACAGTGAGGCGGAACGCCTTTTGACGGTTGATGAGACCACCTTCGAAGCTGCCTGCCTTGAGGCATTCGGCCCCGGCCTTGGCTATCTTCGCCTGGCCGCCAAACGGCTTGTCTGGCCGTTGCGGCCAAACTGGCGGCGGCGCATCACGGCGCCGGGGCTGGTCCTGGCCGGCGACGCTGCGCATGCCATTCATCCGCTGGCCGGTCAGGGATATAATCTGGCGCTTGCCGATGCGGCGGTGCTGGCGGACCTTCTGATTGAGAATCGACGGCGCGGCCTGCCGGCATCGCACCTGTCGCTTCGGCAAGCCTATGCGGCGGCCAGGTGGCGCGAGCGGGCGGCGATGACCATGGCGACATCGGGCCTGAACAGCCTGTTTTCCAATGCGCCGGCAGGGGTACGCCGTCTTGCCGGGCTAGGCTTTGCGGTGCTTGACCGGCTGCCCGTAAAAACGATCTTTTCCGACATCGCCGCAGGTGGCCAGCTTGCTGAGGCGGCGCTGCTGGAAGGCAGGCTTCCCGGCGACTAGATGTTTCCGGATATCCGGGGCCTCAATCCAGTGCTTTAATCCGAAGTCGTTATCTGGCGCGCGCAGCCCTAGCGGCCAGCGACCCGGTCACGATAATCGGCCATCAGACTGTCCTGACGCCGGCCATAATCCTGCAGAATGTCCCAGCTGAAGATACCGGTGTTATGGCCATCATCGAACGTCAGCCTGACAGCGTAATTCCCCACCGGCTCGATCCCGGTGATACGGACATCCTGTTTGCCAAGCGGCGTTGTTTTCTGGCCAACGCCATGTCCCTGCACCTCGGCCGAGGGTGATTCAACACGCAGCAGCTCGGCGCTCAGCACCATGCTTTCACCGCCCTCGAATGTGACGTTGAGTGTTTTCTTGTCCGCACTGAGCCTGATTTCGGATGGCCAGGCGTCATTCATGATGTGCTGTCCCCACCGTCATCAAGCGCGCGCGATTCGTCAACGAGCATGATCGGCACCCCGTCACGAACCGGAAAGGCGCGGCCAAGCTGATGGCTGACAAGCTCATTGCGAACCCGGTCATATTTAAGTGGTCCATGCGTTACCGGGCATACCAGCACCTCGAGAAGGGCCGGATCGAGACGTGCCGAATCAGGGCGCGTCTGCGCGCTGTCATCAATGTCTTGCATCATTCTGGTCCTCATCGCCATGTAAGGCCATTTCCATTATCGCGATCAGAAGATCGCCCCGGCTTCGCACGCCCTCAGCCTCGAGAAGGGCCTGTTTTTCGGCAACATCGAATGGACAGACCATGGCAAGCGTGTTCAGGATTGCGCTGTCATCCGATTGTTCAATCTGGTCCCAGTCGGCCTCGAAACCCTGGGTCTCGAAATAGCGCCGCATGACGGCGAACATATGGTCACGGTCGGCGATTCCGCCTTCACCATTTCCAAGGTCAGACCTGAATTCATCCCACGAGACAGTGGCGAGGCGGTAGCCACGCTCGGTCAGATGATGGCCGCCAAGACGGAATCTGCAGACGCCGTTGAGGGCGACCATGAAGCGGCCGTCACCGGTTTCCTGAAAATAGCCGATCCGGCCGGCGCATCCGATGCCAAAAAGCTCTCCATCCTCGTCAATCGGCTGCACCATGCCGATCAGCCGTCCCGGCGCGCCAAGAGCATCCTCGATCATGGCAAGATAGCGCGGCTCAAAGATGTTCAGCGGCAACTGGCCTTGCGGCAGAAGCAGCGCATTCGGAAGCGGGAAAATCGGAATTTGCGATGGCAGTGCCAAATCGGTATCGCGTTCAAATGTCATTGGTCCGCTCCTGTCGGTGTGTATCTGTAGATGAATGTGCACATGGATCTGCGCACGGCATCATGAAAACAGCAGGGTCGACAATTTGCGCCGCGCCGCTATGACATCCGGATTCGCGGTGCCAAGCGAGGCAAAGAACTCAAGAAGTTGCAACCGCGCCACATCGTCATTCCAACCGCGTTCGATGCGAATTGATTCAAGAAGCTGTTCCATCGCTTCGGCATTCTGCCCAACGGCGAACAGCGCCAGCGCGCAATCCTGACGTGCCGCGAGGTCTGCCGGGTTCGCCTCGACCGCGGCCCTTGCAGTGTCCAACTCGCCAGCCGACGAGGCGGCTTTCTCGGCCAGATCGACCGCGGCAATCGCCGTCTTCATCGCCGGATCATTCAGATATTCGTCATTCAGCTGGTCGATAACCTCGCGCGCGCCTGCGATGTCGCCGGACGCCGTGAGACAACGCACGACACCGGCAAGCGCCGGCACAGATTCAGGCGTTTCGCTCATCACCTGCTGGAACTGCATCATCGCCGTGTCCGGATCGCCGGCGGCAAGCGCCGCCTCGGCTGCTTCCAGCATCGCGGCGGTATCCGCACCGCCGCCACCCATGCCTGCCAGCTTGTCGACGAACTCCTTGACCGCTGATTCCGGCTGCGCACCGGCAAACGCGTCAACAGGCTTCCCATCGACAAAACCATAGACCGTCGGCACCGACTGCACCCGCATCTGCTGGGCGATCTGCGCGTTGTCGTCGATATTCACCCGTACCATGCGTACCTTACCACCGCTGGCGCCAACGACTTTTTCAAGCACCGGGCCAAGCTGCTTACAGGGACCGCACCAGGGGGCCCAGAACTGGGCAAGTGTCGGCGTGGTGGCAGAGGCCTCGATAACCTCGGCCATGAAATTATCCATCGTCACGTCAACAGGTGCTGACGCTCCACCCGCAATCAATTGGTCCATGGCACTCTCGCTCTTTCAACTGGCGTTTTGTCTCGACACCCTGAATCTAGGCATCGACCCGGTCAAAACAAGATGCACGGCCCAACTGACAACGCCGCAGGATCACACGACAGGATCACACAACAGCCTGTCTGCTGCGGATCGGATGCTAGAGCGAGATGATCTGCGGGTCGTGGCCGGTGATCTGAAAGAAGCGGCGCAGCGCATCCGGGGTGACGCCCAGCGTGAGGTCATTCACCAGCGGGTGAAAGAACAGCATATCGGCCTCCATGAGGCTGGCATCGATCGACAATTTGACACGATGTTCGGAATCATTGATCAGCGTAAAGGGGCTGACCGCACCCGGCCGGACGCCGAGAAACTCAAACAGCCTGTCGGCGCTGCCAAAGGACAACCGGTCCGAACCGATCATCGCCGGCAATGCCTTCAGGTCGATATCACGATCCTCCTGCGCCACAATCAGGTGGCTCTTCTTCTTCTTGTCACGAAGATAGAGATTCTTCACATGCGTGCCATCCATCTGACCACGAAACGCCTTGGAATCCTCAACCGTGCGAAGCGGCGGATGCTCGTGAACCGAATAGGTTATGCCGGCATCATCAAGCGTTGCCATCAGCGCGTCGGGCGTGGTTGGCAGGGTGTCCTTGAAGGCAGATGAGGCGTCCATGGTGGGAATCCTTGCAAAGCTGGTCCTGGGTCGTCTGTCAGGTTCAGACAGTTAGAGCGCCGCACGGCTTTGTCAAGAAACGCCCTTGATCATTCATAAGAAACATACCTCGCAACGGCACCGCACAATCATCAGGGGAGAGGGTGTGTAACAGAATGCAACGATTGACCGGCAAATGGTGGTGGTATTACACCAATTTCGAACTTCACGCGAAAGCAGGTGGCGATGACACGAATCGGACTCATAGGGTGTGGCATGTGGGGCCGGAATCTGGCCCGCAATCTGGCACAGCTTGGTGTTCTTGGTGGTGTCGCCGACCTTGTCCCGGAACATGCCGAGAGCGTCGCGGCCGAATTCGCGACACCGGCGATGAATGTAACCGCACTCATCGAAGGCGCAGGTCTTGACGGAGTGGTCATCGCCACCGCCGCGCCGACGCATCGCGAACTTGCCTGCAGGGCGCTTGCCGCCGGCCTGCATGTCTTTGTGGAAAAGCCGCTGGCGCTCGATCTTGCCGAGGCCGAGGCGATCGCAGCCACCGCCAACGCCGCCGACCGCCAGGTGATGGTTGGTCATCTGATCCGCTATCACGACGCCTTTATCACCATGCAGGACCAGCTTGCCAATGATGTTGTCGGCGCGGTTCGTCATATCACCGCCAACAGGCTGGCGATGGGGCGCATCCGCGCCACCGAATCGGCTATTTATGATCTGTGCCCGCATGATCTGTCGCTGCTTCTGGCGTTGATGGGCGAGCCACCGCGTAAGATCAGCTGCCATGGCGCCAGCCATGTCACGCCGGGTCTGCCGGACATGGTGTCGACCTGGCTCGGGTTCTCGGGCGGGCGCAGCGCCATGATGACAACCGGCTGGATGTGCCCCTACAAGGAACACCGTCTGACCGTAACCGGCGAGCGCGGATCACTGGTCTTTGACGACACGCGGCCCTGGGCCGAAAAACTGACCCTCTACCGCGATGACATCGCGCCGGATGGGGCGAATTTTGCCATCACACGGGCCGCGCCGATGCATCTGCCGGTGCCCGAATCCGAACCTCTGAAACAGGAGATGCGCGCCTTCATCACCTGCTGTGAGACCGGCGAGGCGCCCCTGACCGACATTGCCGACGGCCTTGCCGTGCAGCGCGTTCTGCAGGCAATCGACAATAATTTCACCGAATTTGGCACCACGCCGGACCTTCCGGATGTCGCTGTGGCCCGGAAAGGCTAGACCATGATCCCTTTCATTGACCTTGCCAGCCAGCAGGCCAGGATCCGCGAGCGGATCGACCATAATCTGGCTACCGTGCTTGATCATGGCGCCTATATCATGGGGCCGGAAGTGCTTGCCATAGAGGCGCGGCTGGCGGAAATCGCCGGCACAAAACACTGCATCAGCTGTTCATCCGGCACCGACGCCCTGATTCTGGCGCTGTTGGCGCAGGGTCTGCGCCCTGGTCAGGGCGTGATTGTCCCGTCCTTCACCTTCGCCGCCAGCGCCGAAGTGATGCCCGTCCTTGGCGCTGTGCCGGTATTTGCCGAGGTCGACCCGCAGACCTTCAATCTTGATCCGGCCGGTCTTGGCACGGCGATGGATGCGGCGCGCGCCGCCGGGGTTGAGGTTGTCGGGGTCATCGGCGTCGGGCTGTTCGGCCAGCCTGCCGATTACACCGCCATCGGGGCGTTCGCCGCCGAGAACGGCTTGTGGGGGATCGATGATGCGG
>CAJWDO010000092.1 GCA_913031555.1 uncultured Alphaproteobacteria bacterium
GGCATCATAGCCATGACAGGTCCGAAAATTTCCTCGCGCATGATCGTCATGTCGGAGGTGGCGTCGGCAAACACCGTCGGACGGGCAAACCAGCCACGGTTCAAACCTTCCGGCCGCCCGGTGCCACCGGCGACAAGGCGTGCGCCCTCGTCAATGCCGGCCTGAATCAACCGCTGCACCTTTTCGAACTGCGCCTGCGAGACAAGCGGTCCGATATGATCACCCGCCTTGTCGGGAAGATCGACCTTTGTTGATTCAGCAGTCGCCCTCGCCACCTCGACAGCGCGTTCATAGGCGGAACGCTCAACCAGCATGCGGGTCGCCGCGTTGCAGGACTGACCGGTATTGGCGAAACAGAATCTGGCCCCGCGCGCCACCGCCACGTCAATATCGGTGTCGGCGAAGACAAGGTTCGGCGATTTGCCACCAAGTTCGAGCGATACCGTCTTCACCGTGTCGGCGGCAGCCTTGCTGATCAGGATACCGGCGCGGGTCGACCCGGTGAAGGATACGACATCAATCCCCGGATGCGATGACAGGATGCTGCCAATCCCGACACCATCGCCATTGACCATGTTGAAGACACCGGCCGGCACGCCGGCCTCATGCATGATCTCGCTGAAAACAATGCTCGACATCGGCGCTATCTCGGACGGTTTCAGCACCATCGTGCATCCCGCCGCCAGCGCTGCGCCAACCTTCAGAACAACCTGGTTCATCGGCCAGTTCCAAGGGGTGATCAGTCCGGCCACGCCGGCAGGTTCATAGACAAGATCCTGCCCCTCGACCCCGGGACGAAGCGGATGCTGCCATTCAAAGGAATCAAGGGCACGAATAAAGGCTTTCAGATGGCCGCGGCCCGATGCCGCCTGATCGCTCAGTGACATATCGATGGGGGCACCCATCTCGTTCGAGATAGCCTCCGCCATATCCTGCGCGCGCTTCTCATACACCGCCAGAATGGCGCGCAGCACTTCACCACGCTCGGCCGGGGTGGTCATCGACCAGCCTGCAAAGGCCGTGCGGGCTGCCGTGATCGCAGCCTCGGCATCGGCAGCGCCACCAAGCGATATGGTGGCAAAAACCTCTTCGGTTGCCGGATTATAGACCGGAAAATCGGTACCATCACGCGGCGCCACCCAGGCCCCGTCAATGTAGAAATTGCGCATATTCGTCATGCTGTCGTCTCCAATAGTCCGCCAGTTCAGCTGGCACCTTGCGCGGCGGCGGTCTTGTGACGTTCGGCAAGATAGATCCCGCCAAGCACCATCACCGCCGATGCCGCATGGTAAGAATAGAGCCTCTCGGACAAAATGAACACCGCCATCAGTGCCGAGAAAACCGGAATCAGGTTCAGATAGAAACCGGCCCGGTTGGCACCGGCGAGTTCAACGCCCCGCATGAAGCAGATTTGCGCCAGCATCGACGGGAAAACGGCGCAATAAGCAACGATGGCAAGGCCCTTTGCACCTGGCATCTGCATGGTCCCGGCCCAATATTCAACCCCCATCGACAGCGCAAATACAATCGAGGCGGGAACCGAGAAAAAGGTCAGCAGCAGCGCCGGCGACATCTCCAGACGCCGGCTCAGCCCGACCGTGTAGGCGGCATAGCAGACGCAGGCAATCAACATCAACAGATCACCGGTGTTGATTTGCATCGCCAGCAGCACCGCCAGCGAGCCCTTGGTGACAAGTAACGCCACGCCGAGAAAGGAAACGGCAAGGCCGACAAGCTGCATCATGCCGATCCGGGTGCCGAAGACGGCAAGGCTGAGAAGCATGACGATTGCCGGCACGGAACTCTGCGTAATACCGAGATTGACCGCGGTGGTGTGCTGCGCGGCAAGGATAAAAAAGAAGGTGAAACCGGCCATGCCGCCGCCCATCAGGATCACCCAGACAAGCCGTTCACGAACACGCGGCCATTCGACACCTATCTGCCGCCGGAAGATGAAGGCAAGAATGGCAAGACAGGCAAACCAGCGCAGCCCCATCATCACCATCGGCGACATTTCGCCAACCGAAAGCCTCGCCACGATTGTATGGCCAGCCCACATGAGCGTCGCCATTATCAGGGTGAAATGCGGGCTGTTCCAGAGCCGTGTCACGATAAGGTGATGCCGCGCAACCGTTGGGACCGGCGGCGCAGAAGTTCAATCACCGTCAACAGGATGATCGACAACAGAACAAGCAATGTCGCCACCGCAAGTATTGTCGGACTGATCTGTTCACGGATTCCCGACCACATCTGCCGCGGGATGGTGCGTTGTTCCGGACTGGCGAGGAACAGCACCGCCACAACCTCGTCAAAGGATGTGATGAAGGCGAACAGGCCGCCGGAAATAACCCCGGGGATAATCAGCGGCATCTGGATTTTGAAAAACGTCTGGATCGGCCCGGCACCGAGCGAGTTTGACGCCCGCACAAGCGATTTGTCGAAGCCGACAAGCGTCGCCGTCACGGTGATGATCACGAAAGGCGTGCCAAGCACGGCATGCGCCATGATCACGCCGATATAAGTCTGGCTAAGGTGGATCTTTGAATAGAAGAAGAACATGCCCGCCGCGGTGATCACCAACGGCACGATCATCGGCGAAATCAGGATCGACATGATCAGGCGGCGGTAGGGCATTTCAGACCGGCTGAGACCGATCGCCGCCAACGTGCCAAGCGCCGTCGACAGCAGGGTGGCGCAGATGCCGATGAAGAAACTGTTACGGATGGCACGCATCCATTGTGCGTTGTTCCAGGTATCGGCAAACCAGGCAAGGTTGAGCGGCGCGTCAGGGGCCGCCATGCCATTGCGCAGGATGTCCTTATACCAGCGCAACGAGAATGCCTCCGGGTCCAGCGCCAGCATGCCTGGCGTAAAGCTGAAATAGGGCTCGACATTGAAGGACAGCGGCAGGACAACCAGGATCGGCAGGATCAGAAACAGGAAGATCAGGCCGCAGATCACCCTGAAGCTGTAATGCCAGATACGCTCGCCGGTGGATGTATAGGGAGGAAGCTTTGCCATGACCTACCCAAGTTTCATGTTGTCGATGCCGATGACGCGGTCATAGGCCCAGTAAAGGACCAGAACACCGCCAAGCAGCAATCCACCAAGCGCCGCCGCCAGCGACCAGTTCAGAGATTTCTGCATGTGATAGGCAATCATGTTGGAAATGAGCTGGCCATCCTGACCGCCGACAAGTGCCGGCGTGATGTAATAGCCAATCGCCAGAATGAAGACCAGCAACCCGCCAGCGCCGATTCCGGGAACGGTCTGCGGCATGTAGACCTTGATGAAGGCGCGCGTCGGGGTGGCACCAAGCGACCGTGCGGCGCGCATGTAGGATGGCGGTATTGTCTTCATCACCGAATAGAGCGGCAGGATCATGAAGGGCAGCAGGATATGCGTCATCGCGATAATCGTGCCTGTCATATTGTAGATCAGCGAAAACCGGCTTTCATCGCCGGTGACCCCGACCCATACAAGGAGGTCATTGACCACACCCTGTGACTGCAGGATGGCAATCCACGCCGTCGTTCTGACGAGCAGCGACGTCCAGAAGGGAAGCAGCACCATGATCATCAGCAAATTTGAATACCGCAGCGGCAGCGTCGCCAACAGATAGGCAACCGGATAACCAAGCAGCAGGCACAGCAGCATCACACTGCCGGAAATCATCAGGG
This sequence comes from uncultured Alphaproteobacteria bacterium, assembly GCA_913031555.1. Lineage (GTDB taxonomy): Bacteria > Pseudomonadota > Alphaproteobacteria > Puniceispirillales > Puniceispirillaceae > UBA8309. The sequence goes on from CAJWDO010000092.1 coordinate 3,681, forward strand.
TGCGAACGAAAAGCTTGGTATATATCTGCCGCTTTTCATCTTTCATCATGAAGCCCTGATCCACTGTCTGGACCGCGTCCAGAGAGGTGGCATAGAAACCGGGGGTCAGGCTCTGGTTGGTCAGCTTCATCGCCTGCCAGACCTTCAACTCCCCCCATTTCTTCTTCGTCTTGATCACCGATTCCTTGTAAGGCGGCTCCAGCTTCTTGGCCTTGCGCGCCGTCGAGGTGAAGAGCGAGCGCGTACCGGCAAGTTCCTGGTTCACCCGCGAGGCCACCTTGCCGATAGTCTTGTCGGCGCGGTTCTGGCGCAGATCGGCGACCAGCATCGCGTACATTTCTTCGGTCGGCTCGCTGACCCCGTCCCAGACACGCAATTCCTCGGTCAGGTTCGGCATCAATCGTTCGAAAGTGTTGTTATAGACGCCCTGCCACATCAGGGCGAGGATCGGAAACACGAAACTGGCCAGCACAAAGGCAAGCAACGGCACGACAAGCCCTGTTGCCCGCAATTTGCTGCGGAACATGGCCTGCGCCAGCTTTTTCTTCAGGGGCGTGCCGTCTGCCGCCGTAATTGGCTGCGCTGCGTCCATCAGTGCCTCAGGAAATACGGAAAGTTCTTATTCCAAAAAAGAACGGTCACCCCGATGGGGGTGACCGCCGTTGGATTATTGTGCCAGCCAAGCGTTGAAACGCTCGTTCAGGTCATCCTGATTGTCTGCCCAGAACTCAAAATCGTTCTGCAGTGCATTGGCAAAGTTGCCAGGCGCTGTCGGCATGTGATCTGCCATCTGGATGGAAGCATTGCTATGGTAGGTTCCAATCCGTGCCACAGAAGAGGCGCGGGCAGGTCCGTAAGGTATCCAAGAGGCCTGCGCTGCCAACTGCTCTGTAGCTGTTGAAAATTTTACAAAGTCCAAAGCCGCTTCAAGGTTTTTAGTTCCTTTGGGGATCACCCAGAGATCAAGATCATAGATTTGACCGTCCCAGACCATCTCAAAAGACTGATCTTCCGCAGCAACTGCGTTAAAGATCCGACCATTCCATGCTGTGGTAAAAATAACTTCGCCATCAGCCAGAAGTTGTGGTGGCTGCGCGCCGGCTTCCCACCAGATTACATCATTTTTGATGGTATCAAGCTTGGCGAACGCACGCTCGATGCCCTCTTCGGTGCCGAGAACATCATAGATTTCACTGACTGGAACACCGTCGGCGATCAGGGCAAATTCCATAGTGACCTTTGGCGATTTGCGCATGCCGCGCTTGCCAGGATAGGCTTCAGTGTTGAAGAAGTCGGCCATGGACGTTGGCGCGTTCCAGTTACGAACCTTGCTGGTATCGTAAACATAAACAGAAGACCAGACGATATTTGCCACGGCGCAATCATGCAACGTGCCAGGCAGGAAGTCGTTTGCGGCTGCCACACCATCTGGAGAGTCAGGCAACATGCTGTGGTCAATTTCCACAAGCAGCCCTTCGTCACAAGCGCGGATCGCGTCAGACAGCTCAACGTCGACGACGTCCCAGGTCACGTTACCCGCATCGACCTGCGCCTTGATCTCGGCAATGCCTCCGCCGTAATCCTCGGAAATGATGCTGTGGCCGCTCTGCGCCATCCAAGGCTTGTGATAGGCCTCAACCTGAGATTTGGTGTATGCTCCGCCCCACGACACAACTGTAAGGTCAGCTGCGACGGCGTTGCCTGCGACGAATGCAGACACGCCCGCGAGAGCAACAATCTTTTTTGTCAGTCCAGACATATTGTCTATCTCCCTGTTCATGTTTTGCGCACGAAGGCGCCATGTCTCGGGCGCTATACTCGACAACGCCCTATTCAGCCTCAACGGCCAAATTCCTGTGTTAATCCTAACCCTCACCCTTCCTTGAAGTCGAGAGCGCGGCAATCATTTGTCTGCCAGCCGACATAGGATTCGGCGCCGATCTCGAGACCAAGCTGGTCCGCCGTGTTCGGCACCTTGACGATAAATTCGTCATTACCCGCGACTGTCATTCGGCAGCGGATATGATCGCCAAGATAGATCAGTTCCTCGATCCGGCCCTTCAGCATGCTTAGACCGGGCATCTTCTTTGGCGACACGACACAGCGCTCCGGACGAATCGACAGCGATGTCCGGCTTCCCTTGCCTTCGCATTTAACGGCCAGCGCAGTGACGGAATCACCCGCATCAAGCTTGATCGTAGCCACATCCTTTGACTGCGACACAACGGTACCTGCAAGCGTGTTGTTCTCGCCGATAAACTGGGCAACGAAGGAATTCTCGGGCTTTTCATAGAGCGTGACCGGATCGTTAAGCTGCTGGATCACGCCGTCATCGAACACGGCGATCCTGTTCGACATCGTCAGCGCCTCTGACTGGTCATGCGTCACATAGACGACGGTCACACCCAGATTTTCGTGGATGTGCTTGATTTCATACTGCATATGCTCGCGAAGCTGCTTGTCGAGCGCGCCAAGCGGTTCGTCCATAAGTACCAGTTCAGGTTCGAACACCAGCGCCCGCGCCAGCGCGATCCGCTGTTGCTGGCCACCTGACAGCTGCGCCGGCTTGCGATCGCCAAAGGCCCGCATCTGCACCATGTCGAGGGCGTTTGTCACCTTGTCCTTGGTGTCGCCAGCCGACATGCCGCGAACTTTCAGTGGAAAGGACAGGTTTTCGGCCACCGTCATGTGCGGAAACAGCGCATAGTTCTGGAACACCATGCCAATTCCGCGTTTGTGGGGCGGATGTTGTTGATAGGCCTGCCGCCAAGCTCGATTTTGCCATGGGTGGCGGTCTCGAATCCGGCCAGCATCATCAGACAGGTCGTCTTTCCCGACCCCGACGGACCGAGCATGGTCACGAATTCACCAGCCTCGATATCGAGATTCAGGTTTTTCACAACGAGCGTTTCGCCGTCATAACTTTTTTGAACGTTGCGAAACCGAACGAACGGGTTGTTACCGTCAAGCATATTCAGTTAACAGCCTTGCGAAACATTTCGTAAATTCGGCAGAGCAAAGCACGGGCATGGCGGGC